>JALEZQ010000025.1 GCA_022772475.1 Bacteroidales bacterium
TCGCTCAAAGGATAAAAGGTACTCCGGGGATAACAGGCTGATCCCTCCCAAGAGCTCATATCGACGGAGTGGTTTGGCACCTCGATGTCGGCTCGTCACATCCTGGGGCTGGAGAAGGTCCCAAGGGTTGGGCTGTTCGCCCATTAAAGTGGCACGCGAGCTGGGTTCAGAACGTCGTGAGACAGTTCGGTCTCTATCTATCGCGGGCGTTGGAAATTTGCGCGGCTCGGGCACTAGTACGAGAGGACCGTGCCGGACCGACCTCCGGTGTACCGGTTGTGCCGCCAGGCGCACCGCCGGGTATCCGCGTCGGGATCGGATAAGCGCTGAAAGCATCTAAGCGCGAAGCCGGCCGCAAGATGAGATTTCCTTATGAGGGCCGTCGAAGACGACGACGTTGATAGGAGGCAGGTGTAAAGTCAGCAATGGCAAAGCCGAGCCTTACTAATTGCCCGAAACACCGCCCGTCCGCTCCGCGGCCGCGGGCTCAGGCGTCAAAGAAGCGTCAGCAGTTAGTTGTTAGCAAGCGAATACAATATGTCACCTTATTTCAGGCGGTCATAGCTCCGGGGTTCCACCTCTTCCCATTCCGAACAGAGAAGTTAAGCCCGGCCGCGCCGATGGTACTGCGCAAGCGGGAGAGTAGGTCGCCGCCCCCTTTACCTGAAGTCCCTTCCACACATTTCGTGAGGAAGGGACTTCTGCATTTCCGGATATTCCGGAATATCCGGATATTCCGGAGGTTCTAGATGCTCTAGAAGTTCTAGGTTCTCTAGATGTTCTAGAATCTCTAGACCTTCTAGACCTTCTAGATGTTCTTGGGCGCCGGCTGGCCCTTGCACAGTGGGCGACAACGTCAAGGGCGGACGAGCGGCAACGTATCTTTGCATCGTCATTGGGAGACGCCCTTGGCCGTGAAGCAGCGCAAAGTATTCCATTCACAATTCACCCGCCCTCGTCCCTTATGTACCGGACTGCCGTGTTATCAATCCATGTGATGGACGCTGATGTCGGATTGTGGGCGCGCTATGCAGAATGCCACAAAACGAAGTTAGGAGGTAAACGCCTCCGATGAGCGTTCACCTCCTACCTTAATATATATATGGGCGCTGGCGTTTAGCAGCCGCCGGCGCAGCGGGGCTTAATCTGCTTGAAGAAGTCGTTGCCCTTGTCATCGACGAGGATGAAGGCGGGGAAGTCTTCTACACGGATTTTCCATACGGCCTCCATGCCCAGTTCGGGATATTCGACGCACTCGATGCTCTTGATGCTCTGCTGCGAGAGGATGGCTGCCGGTCCGCCGATGGAACCCAGATAGAAGCCGCCGTGCTTCTGGCAGGCATCGGTGACCACCTGCGAGCGGTTGCCCTTGGCAATCATGAGCAGTGAGCCGCCGTTCTCCTGGAAGAGGTCCACATAGGGGTCCATACGTCCCGCCGTGGTCGGGCCCATGGATCCGCAGGGCAGGCCCTGAGGTGTCTTGGCCGGTCCGGCGTAGAGGACGGGATGGTTCTTGATATATTCGGGCAGACCTTCGCCACGGTCCAGACGCTCCTTGAGTTTGGCGTGAGCGATGTCGCGGGCCACGATGATGGTGCCGTTGAGGCTGACGCGCGTGGCGACGGGATATTTGGTCAGTTCGGCCAGGACGTTCGCCATGGGCTGGTCCAGGTCGATGCGCACGGCGTTGCCCTCACCCGCCTGACGCAGGGCTTCGGGGATGAGGCTTCCGGGGTTGTCGTCCATCTTCTCAATCCAGATGCCGTCCTTGTTGATTTTGCACTTGATGTTGCGGTCGGCCGAGCAGCTTACGCCCAGACCCACGGGGCAGGAAGCGCCGTGGCGGGGCAGGCGTACCACGCGGACATCGTGGGCGAAATACTTGCCGCCGAACTGTGCACCCAGACCGATGCGGTGAGCCTCGTCGAGCAACTGCTTTTCCAGTTCGACGTCGCGGAAGGCACGTCCCGTCTCGTCGCCCGTGGTGGGCAGCGCGTCGTAGTAGTGTGTCGAGGCCAGTTTGACGGTGAGCAGGTTCTTCTCTGCCGATGTGCCGCCGATGACGAAGGCGATGTGGTAGGGCGGGCAGGCTGCCGTGCCGAGTGTCTTCATCTTGGCCACGAGGAAAGGTACGAGCGTGTCGGGGTTGAGGATGGCCTTCGTCTCCTGATAGAGGTAGGTCTTGTTGGCCGAGCCGCCGCCCTTGGTGACGCAGAGGAAGTGGTATTCCATGCCCTCGGTGGCCTCGATGTCAATCTGCGCCGGGAGGTTGCACTTGGTGTTGACCTCGTCGTACATATTGAGCGGTGCATTCTGCGAGTAGCGCAGGTTCTCCTCCGTGTAGGTCTTATAGACGCCCTTGGCGATAGCCTCTTCGTCGCAGAAGCCGGTCCATACCTGCTGTCCCTTTTCGCCGTGTACGATGGCCGTACCGGTGTCCTGGCAGATGGGCAACTGCCCCTTGGCAGCCACCTCGGCATTGCGCAGGAAGGTCAGGGCGACGTACTTGTCGTTGTCGCTGGCTTCGGGGTCGGAGAGAATTTTGGCCACCTGCTCGTTGTGGCTGCGGCGCAGCAGGAAGGAAACGTCGCGGAACGCCTGGTTGATCATACGGGTGAGCCCTTCGGCCTCCACCTTGAGTATGGGGTGTCCTTCAAATTCGCCGACCGAGACGTGGTCTTTGGTCAGCAGGTAATACTCCGTCTCGTCCTTGCCGAGCTGGAACATGGGAGCGTATTTGAATTCGGGTATCATGTGGGAGATTGAAATGGGTTGTGGTGAAAGCGTGGAGAGTTATTTACCCCATTCTGCGGGGTTGGCGCGCCAGGCGTGGAGCAGTTCGACGTGTTCGGCCTTGATGTAGCCTGTGGCCAGCGCTGTAGTGACGACAGCCTCGTAGTCGGTCAGCGTGGTCAGCGTGACGCCGGCAGCCTTGAAGGCCTCTTCGGCCACGGGGAAGCCGTAGGTATAGGCGGCCACCATGCCCAGCACTTCGCAGCCGTGGGCACGCAGCGCTTCGACGGCCTTCAGACTGCTGCCGCCGGTGGAGATGAGGTCTTCGATGACCACCACCTTCATGCCCGGCTGCAGGTCGCCCTCGATGAGGTTGGTCATGCCGTGGTCTTTCGGTTTGGAGCGGACGTAGGCGAAGGGCAGACTGAGGGCGTCGGCTACGAGAGCACCCTGTGCGATGGCGCCCGTGGCTACGCCGGCGATGGCTTCGGCCTGAGGGTACATTTCGGCCACGAGACGGGCCAGTTCGAGTTTGACAAAACTGCGCAGGGCCGGGAAGGCAAGCGTCTTGCGGTTGTCGCAGTAGAAAGGCGATTTCCAGCCGCTGGCCCAGGTGAAGGGCGCTTCCGGCTGCAGTTTGATGGCTTTGACAGCCAGCAGTTTCTCAGCAAAGATTTCTTTCAGTTGGCTCATGATGATGGACCTGTTGTGTGGCGGCGCATTGGCAGGCCGTTGCGTCGCCGTGTGTTATTTGACGTGTTTACTATACTCTGTGTACCAGGGTGTGGCAGCAGACCATCTGTTTGCTGCTCCCTGCAAATTTACTAAATAAACTGAGACGGCAGGCGGCCCGCTTCTATTTTCTAATCCTTTATTATTGCCCTGCGGACTTTTGCAGAAAACCGGCGCACCGGCGGTCGTGGTAAGAGGAAATTATGGCGTCAGTTGGTGATGGTGAGGGTGCCTGAGGCGTTGTCGCCATAGGTGGCATGGTAGCGGTAGAGGGTGTATGCGCCCTCGCCGCTGATGGCATGTCCGCCGCTGCTGAGGTCGTAGGTGCGGCCGCAGCGGCCGCAGCGCACCTGTTCGGCGGCAGAGAAGGTGAGGGCGCGCAGCAGGCTGTGCTCCTCGTAGCAGGCGCGGCAGACCAGATCGTAGGCCACGAGGGTACTGCCCGTGAGGTCGGGCACGGAGGGGCGGCCCACGATAAAGCCGGCCAGACATTCGTAGCCCTTGCGGCGGTCCATGTCGGTGATGGCGTCGGTGGCGGTGATGCCGCCGCTGCCGGTGAAGACGTACTGGCTGTTACGGGTGCTGACGGCGCACCACATGCCGGGATTGCTGACGGCGGTGTAGAGCGGCGTGGCGGTGCGGACGCGGTCGTACTGGAAATAGGCGCGGTGGCCCGTGGCGTAGAGGTTGTCGGCATCGCCGCAGGCAGAGAGAACGGCGAGGACGAGGGCGAATAGGATGGTGGTGAGGATGGACTTCATAGGAGGTGGAAATTTCGAGACCATTACCAAAAAAGGCATCGGCGAAGGGCTGTGCTTCGCGGATGCCTTTTCTTAATGTTATAGAAAATATCAGCGTGCGGCGGCCTCGAGGAGGGCCTGCTCGGCACGGGCCACGCGGTCGAAGCCGAAGCGCTGGTAGGCGCTCTGCATGAGGGCGGCAATCTCAGCGGTGCACAGGCAGCCTATGCTGCCCTCGTGGGTGTGGTGAACGTGCTTGTCGGCGGTGAAGCGGCCGGCTTCTATCTCCAGCCCCACCTGACGGTAGGCATCGCGGAAGGGCGTGCCGGCGGCGGCACGGCGGTTCACCTCCTCGACGGAGAACATGAGGTCGTAGCGGGGGTCGTCGAGGATGTGCTCGTTGACCTTCATGCGCTCGACGATGTAGGTGGCCATGTCCAAACAACTGAGCAACTGGTCGAAGGCGGGGAGGAACACTTCCTTTATCTCCTGCAGGTCGCGGAAGTAGCCCGAGGGCAGGTTGTTCATCATGAGCGTAATCTGTGCGGGCAGCGCCTGGAGCTTGTTGCAGCGTGCACGGATGAGTTCGAAGACGTCGGGGTTCTTCTTGTGCGGCATGATGCTGGAGCCCGTGGTGCACTCGTCGGGGAGCTTGACGAAGCCGAAGTTTTGCGAGTTGTACAGACAGGCGTCGAAGGCCATCTTGGCCACGGTGCCGGCCACGGAGGCCAGGGCTGCGGCGACGTTGCGCTCGGTCTTTCCGCGTCCCATCTGGGCATAGACCACGTTGTAGGCGGGGCTGTCGAATCCCAGCAGACGGGTGGTCATGGTGCGGTTGAGGGGGAACGACGAGCCGTAGCCGGCGGCTGAGCCGAGGGGGTTACGGTTGGTCAGGCGGTAGGCGGCCTCGAGCAGGAGCATGTCGTCGGCCAGACTTTCGGCATAGGCGCCGAACCACAGGCCGAAGCTCGACGGCGTGGCCACCTGGAGATGGGTGTAGCCCGGCATGAGGACGTGGGCGTAGCGCTCGCTCTGCTTCTGCAGTTCGTCGAAGAGGCGGCGCACGGCCTCGGCCACTTGCTGCAGGCGGGCCCGGGTGAAGAGCTTGAGGTCAACGAGCACCTGGTCGTTGCGTGAGCGTCCGCTGTGAATCTTTTTTCCCAGCGTGCCGAGGGTGCGGGTGAGCATGAGTTCCACCTGCGAATGGACGTCCTCGATGCCGTCTTCGATGACGAAGCGTCCGGCGACGGCTTCGTCGTAGATGCGGTGCAGGGCGTTGAGGATGGGCTGCAGTTCGTCGTCGGCGATGAGGCCGATGGAATGGAGCATGGTGACGTGGGCCATAGAACCCATGACGTCGTAGGGAGCCAGATAGAGGTCCAGTTCGCGGTCGTGACCTACGGTGAAGCGGTCAATCTCTTCGGTGGGACGTACCTTTTTCTCCCACAGTTTGGCACCGCCGAGGGTTGCGGCGTTATGGTCGTTGTGCATGGTGTCGGGGGGGGGGATGGAATAAGGGGGATGGAGGGTCAGTGGTTGAGCGCAGCGACGAGCACAGAAGCCAGGCCTTCGGCAGCCTGACTCAGGGGCTTGGACAGGAGCGGCTTCATGAACATGTTGACGTCGGCACCGACGGTGACGCGCATCTTCGAGGCTTCGCCTTCGGGCACCACCTGTATCCAGACGTAGAGAGGGATGGGTGCGCCTTCGGCCGCCATCTTTACGCAGTTGTCGGTGCGCTCTACGACGGTCAGTGCCAGCGTGCCGGCCGGCGATTCCATGGTCATGCTGTCTTCGGTGAAGGTCATGCTCTCAAGGCTGGCGCGAATCTGCTCCATCTGCCCGGCGGGCACCTTGTCGGCCAGCATGGCTGCTGTGTCGGGGTCGTCGAGGCGCTGGCGTATGCCTTCGAGGTTGCGCAGGTCGCCCAGACGGGCGATGGCGGCCGCTGCGGGCACGGCCAGATGCTTGACGTCGCTTTCGTACTTGGAAAGGCTCATAGGGATGGGGATTAAGGGGATAAATAGGCGGGGCGGGTTTTCCGAGGGGGGCGGGGCTTCCGGATGTTCCGGGTTTTCCGGATGTTCCGGGTTTTCCGGATGTTCCGGATGTTCCGGATGTTCCGGAATCTCTGGAATCTCCGGGATTTCCGGGGGCGGGCGGCTGTGCCGCCCGCTACTGGGCGCCGTCGGTGGCGGCGGGCATGTCGGGCCGGCTGTGCTCCTGGCCCATCTCGACGCGGACGGCCTGGCTGACGCTCTCTATCTGCGAGAGCAGGCGGCAGATGCGGCGTACGTCCTCGGTGTCATAGACGGCCAGGTCCATGTAGCCCTGGAATATGCCGTCGCGCGTTTCTATGGTGATGCGGCGTATGGGGCAGTTTTCCTGCTTGTGCAGGACGTCGGCGATGGCGTAGAGGACGCCCTGCTGGTCCACGCCCGTGATGCTCAGGCGGCAGTCGAAGGGGATGAGGCGGTGGGTGTCCCACTGGCAGGCGATGATGTCGTTGCCATAGCGCGTCTTGTGCTTCATGGCCTCGGCGCAGGAGCGCTGGTGAATCTCAAGCGTGCCCTGATGGGTGATGTATCCCAGGACGTCGTCGCCGGGGATGGGGCGGCAGCAGTCCGCCATCACGCAGTGGCTTAGCGTTTCCTCGTCGAGGCGTAGCGTCTGTTTGCGGTTGATGTTGCGGACGAAGTCGGCCGTGTCCTTGGCCCCTGTGACGGTGGCAGCGGCCGTCTTGCCGCGGCCGATGAAGGGGATGTAGTGGCGCCACCAGCTGCCCTGACTCTTCTTGTTGCGGATGAAGGCGATGTCGTCGTCGCCCGGGACGATGCGTCCTTCGGCTACGGCAACGAACAGTTCTTCGCGGTTTTTCAGGCCGTGGCCCGTCAGGAGTTTGTCCAGTACGACGGGTGTGGGCTCGATGTCGTTTTTGGTGAGGAAGGCGCGCATGGCCTCGTCGCCGGCGCGTGCTTTTTCGCGGCGGTCGCGGCGCAGCAGGGCCTGTATTTTGTTGCGTGCCTTGGCCGAGGTGACGAAGTTGAGCCACGTCGGACTGACGTGCTGCTTCTGCGAGGTGATGACCTCTACCTGGTCGCCGCTCTTGAGGCGGTAGTTGAGGGGTACGAGCTGGTGGTTGACCTTAGCGCCGAAGCAGTGGCTGCCCACGAAGGAGTGGATGGAGAAGGCGAAGTCGAGGGCGGTAGAGCCGGGGGGCATTTTCTTGAGTTCGCCCTTGGGCGTGAACACCATAATCTCGTTGGAGTAGAGGTTGAGCTTGATGGTGTCGAGCAGGTCGAGGGTGTCGGGCTGCGGGTCGTCGAGGATTTCCTTGATGGAGTTGAGCCAGTGGTCCAGTTCGTTCTCGTCGTAGGGCGCATTCTTGTCCTTATACTTCCAGTGGGCGGCGAATCCCTGCTCGGCGCAGTCGTCCATGCGGTCTGAGCGTATCTGCACCTCTATCCACTTGCCCTGCTTGCTCATGAAGGTGTTGTGCAGGGCCTGGTAGCCGTTGACCTTGGGCGTGACGAGCCATTCGCGGAAGCGCGTGGGGTGAGGCGTGTATATCTTGGTCAGGGCGGCGTAGATGCGGTAGCACTCGTCGATTTCCTCGTTGCGGTCGCGGGGCACGAAGACGATGCGGATGGCCAGGATGTCATAGACCTCGTTGAAGGAGATATGCTTGTTCTGCATCTTCATCCATATAGAATACGGACTCTTCACGCGGCCCTTGATGGTGTATTTGACGCCCATCTCGTCGAGCTTCTGGCAGATGGGTGGTGTGAACTTGTCGAAGATGGTGTCGCGCTCGGGCTGGCTTTCGGCAAGCTGGCGCTGGATGTCGGCATACTCTTCGGGGTGTTCGTAGCGGAAACTGAGGTTCTCCAGTTCGGTCTTAATCTTGTTGAGTCCCAGTCGGTCGGCGATGGGGGCGAAGATATAGATGGTCTCGCTGGCTATCTTATACTGCTTGCGTGGCTGCATGCTTTCGAGCGTCCGCATGTTGTGCAGGCGGTCGGCTATTTTGATGAGGATGACGCGGACGTCGTCGCTCATCGTCAGCAGCAGTTTTTTGAACGTCTCGGCCTGGAGGCTTGCCGTCTCGCCGAAGATGCCACCTGAGATTTTGGTCAGTCCCTCGACGATGTTTCCCACCTTCTTTCCGAAGAGGTTGCACAGGTCCTCGTTAGTATAGTCGGTGTCCTCCTCGACGTCGTGCAGCAGGGCAGCGCAGATGGAGGTTGAGCCCAGTCCAATCTCGCCGCAGACAATCTGTGCCACGGCGATGGGGTGGAGGATATAGGGTTCGCCAGAGAGGCGGCGTACGCCCTTGTGGGCCTGCTTGGCAAAGTTGAACGCCTTGGTGATAACGTCCACCTTCTTGCGGTGGTTGGATGCCAGATAGGTTTCCACGAGGTGGTTGAAGGCCGCAGAGATGAGACGCTCGTCTTCCTGCTCCTGCGGGCTGAGGGGTTTGGCAGGGTTTTCAGTCATGGCGTTGTTTTTTTGGAATGTGAATGATAGAGGAGGGGGAGGGGCGCTTATTTCACACGTATTTATTTCACACGTACTATTCCGGGTGTACTATACCACACTATTCCACACGGCTTATTTTACGCGGATTCGCTGCCCGGGCTTGAGGCGGTCGCTGCGCATACCGTTGAGGCGGCGCAGCTTGGCCACGGTGGTACGGTTGCGCTTGGCTATGGCGCTGAGGGTGTCGCCTGGGCGCACGGTGACGGTCTTGCCGCCGCTGGTGCGGCTGTTCTGCTTCGTGGTGCGCTGTGCGGCGGGTTCGGGCTTCTGCACGGCCACGGTGGCGCGGCGGGTGAGCAGTTCGTCGGCCCGGTAGTTATATACGGAGTCTTTGGCGTCGATAAAGGCCAGGATCTTGTCGCAGGGCATACGCAGGGCGCAGGGCTCGCTCAGACCCGGGATGACGTCGGTGACATACTGCGGATTGAGGGCGTGCAGGTCCTCCTTGTCGATGCCGCAGAGCGCCGCCACCTGGTCCATGTGGAGGTTGCGCGACACCATGACCGTGTCGGTGGCGATGGGCCATTTGGTCTTCATCGGGCAGATGTTGTGGTCGCAGTAGTACGTCATGATATAGTTTGCCGCGATGAAGGCCGGCACGTAGCCGCGCGTCTCTTTGGGCAGGTAGGGGTAGATGGCCCAGTAGTCGCGCACGCCGTCGGCGCGGTGGATGGCCTTGTTGACGTTGGTGGGGCCGCAGTTGTAGGCGGCGATGACCAGGTTCCAGTCGTTGTAGATTTTGTACAGGTCGCTCAGGTAGCGTGCGGCGGCCCACGAGGCCTTGATGGGGTCGCGGCGCTCGTCCACCAAGCTGTTTACCTTCAGGTCGTAGCGTTTGCCTGTGGCCAGCATAAACTGCCAAAGGCCGACGGCACCCGCCTTGCTGGTGGCCGTGGGGTCGAGGGCCGACTCGATGACGGGCAGGTACTTCAGTTCGAGGGGGAGGTCGTAATAGTCGAGGGCCTCCTCGAAGATGGGCACGTAGAAGTTGCCCGCGCCGAGCATGTAGGCCACGGAGCGGCGCAGGCGGCCGCTGTACTGGTCGATGAAGGTGCGCACCACCTCGTTGTAGGGCATCTCCATGACGGCGGGGATGCGTGCCAAACGCTGCTGATAGACCTCGTCGGCAAAGGGCGGGTTGAAGTCGGGGTCAACGCAGGTGGTGTCGGGGAAGAGGTATTTTTTGGCGTGCCACTCGTCGAGCAGCGAGTCGAGGTTGGCTGTCATGGCCTCGGGCAGGTCGATGACCTCGTCCGACGCCAGCCGCTGGTCGTGGACGGTGACCTGCCGGTCGTTCTGTGCGGTAGCCGCCGGGGTGAAGGCGGCAAAGGCAAGGGCTGCAAAAAGCAGTTTGATGTTCATGCGTCTGTGAGAGAGTATGGGGTTCTGTTTGAAGATGCTAAAGGGCGATTGGGGAAGGGGAAAGGGGTGGGGGGCATCGGCTTCCGCTGCGGAGGCCGGGCCAATGGTCCGCCGGCCGTCAGAAGTGCAGACTGCACCCTACGCCATAGGCCGCCCGCCGCTGGCTGCCCGGACTGCCGCCCGTGGGGATGACGGCGGGCTCGAGGTGGAGGCTCAGGTCGGGGTTGATGTCGAAGACCGAGAGCTGGGCATCGACATAGGCATCGACGATGGAGAGCAGATAGACGCCGGCAAAGCAGAAGGCGCTCAGGTCGCGGTAGCGGCGGTAGTAGTCTTTCTTGCGCTTGAAGAGGGCTTTAAACTGCTCCTCGCGGCCGCTGATGTTGAAGCGGGGCGGCAGCATGTCCATGTAGCTCTTGGTGTTGGGGTCGTCGTCCATGATGTCGAGATAGGCCTGCGAGTAGTCGCGGTACATCTGCTGGTTCCACATGAAGGCGTAGGTGCACCCCAGGAATCCGCCGTAGATGAAGGGCAGTTTCCAGTACTTGCGGTTGTATATCTGTCCGCCGCCGGGCAGAACGATGGCGAGCCACAGGGCGCGCTTGGGATCGGGCACGAAGCGTTCACGCTGTCGTGCCTTCTTTTTTTCTGCCTTGAGGTTGGCCTGCGTCAGGCTGTCGCTGAATGCCGCGAGCCGGGCCACGACGCTGTCCTGATGCGCGCTGTCCTGACGCGCGCTGTCGGCTGCGGTCTGCTGTTGTGCTGTGGTGGCGGCGCTGCTGTCGCGCTGCTGTACGGCCATGCGGGCGCGCCATTTGGGGTCGCTCAGGCGCCGCATACTGTCCGGCGGGAGCATACGCTGTATGGCGGGACGCAGGCTGTCGGGCCTCACGATGCTGTCGGGCCGGACCACGGCGTCTGCCGCCCGCACGCTGTGGGGGAGCAGCGCCAGCACGATGGCGCAGGCCACGAGGGCCACTGTTCGCAAGCCTCGGGTCATCCTTTTAGTTTGTCGAAGAGGGAAACCAGACGTTCCAGTTCCTCCTCACTGGTGAATGCGATGGATATTTTGCCCTTGCCCTGCGCCGAGCAGGTCATCTGCACCTTCGTGCCGAAGAAGCCCGCCAGGCGGTCCTTGAGCAGGTTGTACTCTTCGGGCAGGCGCCGGGCCGAGCGGTCGGTCAGACTGCGTCGGCCGCTCTTGACGGTCTTGCCGCTGTTGAGGTCCTTGACCATGTCCTCGACCTGGCGCACGGAGTAGCCGCACTCCTTGATTTCGTTGAACAGGCGCACCTGCAGCGAGGGCTGCGTCAGCCCCAGCAGGGCGCGGGCATGACCCTGGTCCACCTCTTTGTTCTTGAGTGCCACCTGCACCTGTGCGGGCAGTTTCAGCAGGCGCAGATAGTTGGCTATGGTGGCGCGGTTTTTGCCCACCATCTCGCTCAGGCGGTCCTGCGTCAGGCCGTAGCGCTCGATCAGGCTCTGATAGGCCAGGGCTATCTCTATGGCGTTCAGGTCTTCGCGCTGTATGTTCTCCACCAGGGCCATCTGCATCATCTTCTCGTCGTCGGCGGTGCGGATGTAGGCGGGCACGGTGGTCAGACCGGCCTGCTGTGCGGCCCGCCAGCGGCGCTCGCCGGCGATGATCTGGTAGGTGCCGTCGCCCATCTCGCGGAGGGTGATGGGCTGGATGATACCTATCTGGCGGATGCTGTCGGCCAGGTCGTTGAGGGCGGCGTCGTCAAACTCGCGCCGCGGCTGGCCGGGGTTGGCCACGATGCGGCCGATGGGCACCTCGCCTACCGACGAGGAGCCTTGCGTCAGCACCTCTTCGGTGGAAATCAGGGCGTCGAGGCCGCGGCCCAGAGCGGGATACTTCTTCTGTACGGGCATACGTGAGGAATAGAGGGAAGGGGGAGTGTATGGACTATGCCTTGACCGCCGTAGCGGCCTTGGCATTCTTGGTGATGATTTCCTTGGCCAGCGCCAGGTGGTTTTTCGCGCCGGTCGATAGGGCATCGTAGAGGATGGCGGGCAGACCATGGCTCGGCGCCTCGGAGAGCTTGACATTGCGCTGGATGACGGTGTGGAACACCAGTTCCTGAAAATGCCGCTTCACCTCGTCGTAAATCTGGTTGGCCAGGCGCAGGCGCGAGTCGTACATCGTCAGCAGGAAGCCCTCAATCTCGAGCTCGGGGTTGAGCTTCATCTTGATGAGCTTGATGGTGTTGAGCAGTTTGCTGATGCCCTCGAGGGCGAAATACTCGCACTGCACGGGGATGATGACCGCGTCGGCCGCGGTCAGGGCATTGACGGTGATGAGGCCCAGCGACGGCGAGCAGTCTATCAGGATGTAGTCGTACTCGTCCTTGACCGTGGCCAGCATCTGGCGCATGATATACTCGCGCCGCGGCAGGTTGATCATCTCCATCTCCGCGCCCACCAGGTTGATGTGCGAGGGCACGATGTCGAGCCGCTCAATGTCGGTGGTGTAGATGCTCTCGCGCAGGTCGGCCTGACCCACCAAACAGTCGTACACCGAACTGTCTATGCGGCTCACGTCCACGCCCAGACCCGACGAGGCGTTGGCCTGCGGGTCGGCATCGATGAGAAGCACTTTCTTTTCCAGGGTGGCCAGCGAGGCGGCCAGGTTCATCGCCGTGGTGGTCTTGCCCACGCCACCTTTCTGATTGGCTAATGCAATGGTTTTGCCCATAGTGTCGTTGATAGATAGCCTGCGTGCAGCAGCGGCCGCACGCGGCGCCCGTTGCCAACAAGGCAGTTTATTCTGCAAAGGTAGCAATTTTTCGCGTCATGCTTCATCTTGTCGCGTAGAAAACTTGCCGCGCATCCCTCCGCGCCCCTCCGACGAGGCATCGCCACAGGTGCGCCCACACCCCCTAAACCTGCGCTTAATATAATAATGCGTGAAAGTGGTGTAAAAAACGCGGGACCTATAAACTCTACTTTATAGAAAATGCTTAACTTTGTAAACCAAACTTTATAGAAACACGCAGGTTTTATAAAACGCATTTTATATGAGTGTTAGCAAAGAGGTCATCAAGCAATGCCTGATAAGCAAGCAACGCGAGGTGGACGAGGCGGAGATTGTGCCCCGTCCCGTCTCCTTTGAAGAGAATGGCAACTATGTGATAGTTGGCGTGAGACATGCGGGTAAGTCGTACCTCCTGTATCAACGTGTACGGCAGCTACAGGCTGCCGGAAAGGGATGGGACGAGATCCTCTTTGTCAACTTTGAGGATGAGCGTCTGGCTGAGTTTCAGACGGACGACTTCAACAGTCTGCTGGAGGCCCATTTGGAACTATATGGCAAGAAGCCCGTTGTGTTTTTGGACGAGGTGCAGAACATAGACCATTGGGACAAGTTCGTGCGGAGGTTGGCAGATGCGAAATACAACGTGTATGTGACGGGCAGCAATGCCAAGATGCTGAGCAAGGAAGTGGCAACGACGCTGGGCGGACGCTTCTTCATCTACGATGCCTATCCCTATTCGTTCAGGGAATATCTGGCAGCGCAGCAGGTGAACCTGGAGCAGCATTGGATGTATGACACTGTCCAAAGAAGCCAGGTGAAGCGGCATCTGAACGATTACTTCTATTATGGTGGTCTGCCGGAGATACTGTCGTTTCAGAATAAAAGGTCCATGCTCTCCAGTCTGTATCAGAAAATTTATCTCGGCGACATCTGTGCCCGGAATAACATTAAGAGTAACAGGGTGCTGAACATCCTCATCAAGAAGATGGCGGAGAGCGTAAAGCAACCCCTGTCCTTTAACAGACTGAAGAACGTGATAGTGGCCACGGGAGCGCCTATCAGTGTGCCTACTACGATTGACTATGTAGATTACGCCTCTGACAGTTGGCTCATCCTACCCATGGAAAACGAGGTAGGGAAACTGACGGAAAAGGAGATGCAGAAGAAGTACTACTTCGTTGACAACGGACTGCTGAACCTCTTTTTGATGAACTCCGAGACATCGCTGCTGGAGAATATGGTGGCGGTCGAACTGTGCCGGCGCTTTGGCAAGAACAATGTGTTCTTTCTGAACGCAGAGAAGGAGATCGACTTCATCGTGCCGGACCAAAAACTGGCCCTACAGGTGTCCTACACCATCAAGGAGGAAGCAACTTACAATAGGGAGGTACCGCCATTGGTCAAGTATGCCAAGGCACACCCCGACTGGCAATGCCTGCTCATCGCCTACGATGAGGAGAGCACGGCAGAGGGCATACCCGTGGTGCCGGTGTGGAAGTGGTTGATGGAGGCGTGAGTCGGCATAGCCCAACCTTCATGTTTCCACAAGTGTGCAATGCCACTCTTAACATCCGTTAACCTTGAGAGTGCCCGCGAAATCCACCGGCCTCCCCGCCGTCGGAAATAACGCAAGCATGGCGCCTTTGGTTTTTGGCAGTTTGTGGCGGATTCCTTGTTTTTTCCTCCTTTATTCGTTAAATCCTCTGAATTTTCTTTAGCAAACACCCGGAAAACGCCCCTGCCGAGGCTTCGCCCGATAAGCATTTGGGGCGATACACTAAGCGTTACAGGATTTTCTGTCGCCCAAACAGGAAATTCTCTCGCCCAAACCGTGCGCTTCGCGTGCCGTTTTGCCTCGCCGCCCCGCCGTTTCCCCCTCTATTTGTCGGGCCGAGGCGCTTCACGTTATTGGGGCAAAAACTCACGTTGTTGGCCGAGTGTGCAATGGCGCCGGCCACGATACCAAGTCTTAAACCAAGGCGTTGCGTCTGAGGCCGCATAGTAGTACCACGTCCATTGACGTGGTACTCAGAACTTCATCGTGGCGTCCGGCCACGATACCTATTTTTTAGGCGTTTTAATAGGCGTTGCGCCTGACGTCGCATAGTAGTACCACGTCCATTGACGTGGTACTCAGTGCTTCATCGTGGCGCCGGCCACGATACCTATTTTTAAGCGTTTTAACAGGCGTTGCTCCTGACGTTGCAACACGTACTGAGAGCCACGTCAATGGACATGGCTCTACTATTGGTGCCCGCCACGTCCAGCCACGATACCTTTTTTTACAAGATAATCCATGAAACATTTGGCAGGATACGAAAGAAACTGTATCTTGCGGACACAAACCTTTATCCTTTTCAGATGTCTGACTTTCTGCATTTTGTTGATACGAAAGTGCCTATCCTAATTCACGCGAAAAAGTTGCCCCACTGGCATCAGGAAAGTTGTGTCCAGTTTGTTACCTTTCGTTTATCCGATGCTCTGCCGCAGTCAACTCTGGTAGCTTATGACCGTTTCAAAACGGAATGGCTGAGAGCCCACCCTAAACCATGGGATGAGCCCACGTCTCACTACTATAAAGAAACCTTCGCAAATAAGATAGACCGTTGGCTACACGCAGGCCATGGCAGTTGCATCCTACAGAAACCATATATTCGGGCCGTTGTAGAGAACACAATACTGAAGCGTAACGGCGAGCAGTATGACCTTCTGGCCATGGTCATTATGCCCAATCACGTCCACGTACTGATGACCCCCTTCGGTAAGTACAGGGTCCTACAGATTGTGGCAGAGTGGAAGAAATGGTCGGCACGAAGAATCAATAGTATTCAGGGAAAGCGCGGTACCTTATGGCAAAATGAGTGCTTTGACCACATGGTGCGCAATCATGACGAGTACAAAGCCACGCTAAACTATATCATTCAGAATCCGGCCAATCTTCCCCCGGATACCTACACCCTTCGTGTGTTTTACGAATAGGCGTCTGCGCCGCATAGTAGTACCACGTCCATTGACGTGGTACTCAGAACTTCATCGTGGTGCCCAGCCACGATACCTTTTTTGTAGGCGTTTTAATAGGCGCCCAGCCACGATACCAAGTCTTAAACCAAGGCGTTGCGTCTGAGGCCGCATAGTAGTACCACGTCCATTGACGTGGTACTAAGTGCTTCATCGTGGTGCCCAGCCACGATACCTATTTTTTAGGCGTTTTAATAGGCGTTGCTCCTGACGGCGCAACAAGCACTGAGAGGCACGTCAATGGACATGGCTCTACTACTGGCGTCCAGCCACGATACCAAGTCTTAAACCAAGGCGTTGCGCCTATCGTCGCAACACGTACTGAGAGCCACGTCAATGGACATGGCACTACTATTGGCGCCCCGCCACGATACCTATTTTTGTAGGCGTTTTAATAGGCGTTGCTCCTGACGTCGCAACACGTACTGAGAGCCACGTCAATGGACATGGCTCTACTATTGGTGCCCAGCCACGATACCTTTTTTGTAGGCGTTTTAATAGGCGTTGCTCCTGACGTCGCAACAAGCACTGAGAGCCATGTCAATGGACATGGCTCTACTATTGGCGCCCAGCCACGATACCAAGTCTTAAACCAAGGCGTTGCGTCTGAGGTCGCATAGTAGTACCACGTCCATTGACGTGGTACTCAGTGCTTCATCTTGGTGCCCGCCACGATACCTATTTTGTAGGCGTTCTAATAGGCGTTGCTCCTGACGTCGCAACAAGTACTGAGAGCCACGTCAATGGACATGGCTCTACTATTGGCGCCCGCCACGATACCAAGTCTTAAACCAAGGCGTTGCGTATGCGCCGCATAGTAGTACCACGTCCATTGACGTGGTACTCAGAACTTCATCGTGGCGCCCAGCCACGATACCTTTTTTGTGGGCGTTTTAATAGGTGTTGCTCCTGACGTCGCAACACGTACTGAGAGCCACGTCAATGGACGTGGCTCTACTATTGGCGCCCGCCACGATACCAAGTCTTAAACCAAGGCGTTGCGTCTGAGGCCGCATAGTAGTACCACGTCCATTGACGTGGTACTCAGAACTTCATCGTGGCGCCGGCCACGATACCTATTTTGTGGGCGTTTTAATAGGCGTTGCGCCTGACGTCGCAACAAGCACTGAGAGCCACGTCAATGGACATGGCTCTACTATTGGCGCCAGCCACGATACCAAGT
>JALEZQ010000059.1 GCA_022772475.1 Bacteroidales bacterium
TTGCATTTCGCCCGAAAATGTAGTATCTTTGCTTAGCACAGTGCGAAGGGCTCCCGATGGGGCCCTTTTTTCGTCTCCAAAAGGCCGTTTTACAGTTAGGGCGAGGGAAAAAACGGTCGCCCAAGTCGTGTTTTCTGTCGCCCAAATCGTGTTTCGCGTCGCCCAAGTCGTGCCGCCGGTCGCCCGCTCCCCTTCCTCCACCGTTAAATATCCCTAAACTTTCCGCCCGAAAAACGGGCGCTGATCGAAAACTCTTGCGTAAAACGTTAGGCGCGCGCTGTGAGTGCAACAGTCCTAAAAGGAGGGTGTGTCAAAATGAAGATGGCTGAGCGGCGAGGCCGCTAAGAGGTGCCGCTCCGCAAAATCCCCGCTTGTGAGCATTTGGATACACCCTTGCCACCCCGCAAAACTTTTACCAGACAGCAATGATTTTTTTTGTGATTCCGAAAAAATCGGACTGTGCCGCCCTACCTTTGCATCGTTGTCGATAACAAACAGCCACCTCGCCATTCCGGGACCCCGGCGCAAGGTCCTGACGAGGGGAGATGAGGTTGGCGGCGTGTGCCGGCGAATGAGGCCAAACACAGTGAGTACACCGACCGCCGAAAATACATGTACAACTTTTTTATTTACACAAAACAAACCGTATGGAAACGCTCAATCTTGGTCAGCAAAACCGCAATCCGCTCAACATCCGCTACAACGCCCGCAACCGTTGGCGGGGGCTGCACCCCACTACGCCCAACGTCCGTGGCTTCTGCAAATTCATCAGCGTGGCGCATGGCTATCGCGCCGCCGTCGTCCTGATGAAAAACTATATCCGCCACTACGGCGCCGACACGCCGGCGAAAATCATTGCCCGCTGGGCGCCGCCAAGCGAGAACAACACGCGCTACTATATCGCTGCCGTCTGCGGGCGGAGCCGGCTGGACCCCAACGAGACCATCCGCATTGACGGGCCGCAGATAGGCCGCCTGATAGCCGCGATGGCGCGCCAGGAGACGGGAATGACCATCCAGCCCGAAGCCGTGGACGAACTGCGCCGACAGTTTGGCGTGTAGCCCCGCCCTTAGGCGAGCGCCGCGCAAGGGAATGAGGCGCATGGGAAACAGGCCCATGGGGAAAGGAGGCCCATGGGGAATGAGGCTAATTCTTCTTTGTCAATACTATAAAAACTATGTTTATCGTTATGTTTACGTTTATCCATCCTACTTGTATGTCCAACCTGCCGCGTCGTCGCCGCTGTCCACGCCGTCCGCGCCATCCGCGCCATCCGCGCCATCCGTCGCCCATAGAGAAATACGGCATGTTGCGCCGTGATGTCGCCATACAGTGCTTTGAGGGCAGTACGCCCGCAGTGGCGGTGGCCCGCCTGCGCCGCTGGATGCGCAGCGACCCGGAGATGTGGAACGAGCTGCAGAGCGCGGGCTACCGCCCCTACAGCCGGCGCTTTACGCCGGAACAGGTCAGCGTGCTGCGCCGCTATCTGCTATGAGGCGGCAGCGCAACAAAGAAAAAGTGGCGTTTCGTGGCGTTATGCCTTGGCATCAGCCTCCGCCTTCGCGCGGTCCGCCTCAATGAGGGCCAGCAGATGGTCCACCGCCTCTTCGGCGGGCAGGTTTTTCTCCACGCACACCTTGCCGCGGTAGAGGCTGATCTTGCCGCGGGCGGCACCGACGTAGCCGTAGTCGGCATCGGCCATCTCGCCGGGGCCATTGACGATGCAGCCCATGATGGCAATCTTCAGACCGGTGAGGTGGCTCGTGGCGGCCTTGACGCGGGCAATGGTGCCCTGGAGGTCGTAGAGCGTACGGCCGCAGCCCGGACAACTGATATACTCCGTCTTGACGGTGCGCAGACGGGCGGCCTGAAGGATGGCGAAGGCGGTGTCGCACGCGATGTTGTTGCTCAGCGCCTTCTTGCCCTTCGGCGCGGAGGTGAGCAGAGCCAGGCCGTCACAGAGACCGTCAAACAGCAGGGCGCCCATGTCGGCGGCAGCCTGCAGTTGGAACTGCTCGCGGTCGGCAGGGGCCGCCTGATAAAGACTATTCAGGATGACGGGCGCAGGGATGTGCTCGCGCCACAGTTCGTGGACGATGGCGCGCAGGTCGCCCGTGATGTTGCGATTGACCGGCGTGGCGATGACCACCATCTCCGGATGGGCGCGCAGGCAGGCTTTCACCTCGTCGTTGAGGGTAAGGTATTGCAGCAGCAGGAATTTCAGCGGAGCCTGACACATGCCCACGAGGTGGAGGTTTGACGTGTGGAACATGGGATAGGTGTGGGGCAGGCCGCGATAGTGGTCTGCGCTGACAATCCACTCGGGTTCGCCCTCGGCGGGCTTACCCTTGGGCATGTCGGGGAAGATGAGGTAGTCGGGCTGCACGGCGGTGGTGGGCTTGACGCCGTCGGCACACATTGCCACCACCACGGGGGCCGCATTGCCGCCGATGTTGTGCACGCGGCAGGTGGGGCGGCGGCGCGGGTTGCAGTAGTCGAACTCGGGCGCCTGAGTGGCGGGAATCATGGGGTGGCCGCCGCGGGTGCGCATGACGTACTCGGCCAGACGGTAGGCCACGGGGAGTTCGGCTTCGGGCTCTTCGCTCAGCGACACGCGCAGGGTGTCGCCGATGCCGTCGCAGAGCAGGGCGCCGATGCCCACGGCGCTCTTGATACGGCCGTCTTCGCCCTCGCCGGCCTCGGTGACGCCGAGGTGCAGGGGGTAGTCCATCTTCTCGCGCTCCATGGCGCGGCACAGCAGGCGCACCGAGCGTACCATCACTGCGGTGTTGGAGGCCTTGATGGAGACTACGACGTCGGCAAACTGTTCCTTTTGGCATACGCGGAGAAACTCCATGCAGCTCTCGACGATGCCCTCGGGCGTATCGCCGTAGCGGCACATGATGCGGTCGGACAGCGAACCGTGGTTGACGCCGATGCGCAGCGCCGTATGGTGCTCGCGGCAGATGGCCAGCAACTTCTTGAAGCGCTCCTCAAGACGTTGCAGTTCGGCGGCATACTCTTCGTCGGTATATTCCAGGTGCTTAAACTGGCGCGCCGGGTCAACGTAGTTGCCCGGGTTGATGCGCACCTTATCCACGATGGTGGCGGCGACGTCGGCTACGGCGGGGTTGAAGTGGACGTCGGCCACTAAGGGTCCGTTGTAGCCGCGCCGGCGCAGGCCCTCCTGAATGGGGCGCAGGGCCTCCGCCTCACGAGTGCCCTGCGTGGTGAGGCGCACATAGTCGGCGCCGGCGTCGAAGATGCGGGCCGCCTGGGCAATGCAGCCTTCGACATCGGTCGTGGCGCAGGTCGTCATGCTCTGCAAGCGCAGGGGCTCGTCGCCACCCAGCGGGCGCGAGCCTACATTGACGCGGTGGGAACGGCGGGGGCAGAAATTGAAGAGGTCAATCATCAGTTGGTCTTGTGAGCATATTGTACGGCAGCCAGGTCGGCGTTGGCCTTGACTATTTTATTTTTCAGTCCACTCTTGTAGTCGCTCAGGCGCTGCGCCAGGGCCTCATCGCTGAGGGCCAGCATCTGTGCGGCGAGGATGGCGGCGTTGAGGGCACCGTTGACACCCGTCGTAGCCACGGGGATGCCCGGCGGCATCTGTACGATGGAGAGCAGGGCGTCCAGACCGTCGAGCATACCCTTGATGGGCACGCCGATGACGGGCAGCGGCGTCGAGGCCGCGATGACACCCGGCAGGGCTGCCGCCATGCCTGCGCCGGCGATGATGACCTTGACGCCGCGCGGGGCAGCCTCGCGGGCAAACTGCTCCACCTCGGCCGGCGTGCGGTGGGCCGACAGGGCGTTCATCTCAAAGAATATGCCCATTTCATCGAGAAATTGGGCCGCTTTTTCCATGACGGGCAGGTCGCTGGTGCTGCCCATGATAATGCTTACTTGCGGAGTCATAATGGTTGGGAGAATGTGAGGGGTATGAGGGAATGTTTACAGATTCGTGATGGTGAAGAAGGCGCTGAGCCAGCCGAGGATGACGCCCGCGAAGAGTTCGCCGAGCGTGTGCTGGCGCAGTATCAAGCGTGCGGTGCACACCAGGCCCGACAGCAGTACCGACAGGCAGAACATGGCCGTCAGATCGACGTTGAGCAGGAAGGAGAAGGCCATGATGGCGCCAATGAGGCCGCCCGAGGCCGCGGCATGCGTGCTGACCTTAAACAGCGGGTTGACCAGGGCGCAGGCCACCTGTACCGCCAGTGCGCCCGCCACGATGGACAGCATGAAGCGCGGCATACGCAGTTGGCCCATGATGTAAAACAGGGCCGCGTAGGACGTGATAGACAGCACATAGGGCACGACGCGGCGCTCGCGGCGCGACAGTTCGCGGCGCGTCCAGCCATTGACCTTGCGGTAGGTGAAGATGCCGATGCGCGGCAGGAGCACGGTGAAGATGTATATCATCAGCAGCACCTGGGCGCTGAAGGACCACGGCATGTAGCGCAGGTAACTGAAGCATATCAGCACCGCCACCGCCAGTACGGGCAGGTAGAACGGCGAGAAGATGATGCTGGTGACCTGAGCGGCGATGAGGAGGAAACGGTTGGTCATGGGCGTTGGGCAGGGGGGCGTAGAGGATGTGGGGACGCTTTAACTCGCGCTTTCGTTCGCGGCGCTTTTATTCGCGGCGCAGGCGGGCTACGGGGACGCCCATTTGTTCGCGATACTTGGCCACGGTGCGGCGGGCGATGTCGAGCCCTTGGGCCTGCAGGGCGGTGGCGATGGCCTCGTCGGCGAGGGGGTTGTGGCGGTCTTCGCCCTCGATGAGGCGGGCGATGGCCGTCTTGACCTCGCGGCTGGAGAGCTCGTCGCCCGAGCGTGTGGTGATGCGGTTGAAGAAGAACTGCTTGAGGGGGTAGATGCCGTAGGCTGTCTCGACGTATTTGTCCGTCACCACGCGCGATACCGTCGAGATGTCCACGCCGGCCCGCGAGGCCACCTCGCGCAGCGTCAGGGGGACGAGGCGCGTATCGTCGTCATCGCTGACGAAGAAGTCGCGCTGCAGGTCGGCGATGGCCCGCATGACCATGAGCAGCGTGGCGCGGCGGCGGGCTACCAGACTGATGAACGTCTGTGCCGCCTCCACCTTTTGCCGGGCATAGACGTAGGCCTCCTGCTCGGCCCGCGAGGCTTTGTCGCGGTGGCGGGCGTAGGTGTTGAGGCTGTCGCGAAAGGCCGGACTGATGCGCAGTTCGGGCATGTCGCCCTGATTCAGACTGACGTCGGGCAGGCCGTCGCTGCCGATGCTGACGAAGAAGTCCGGGACGATGGCGGCGGCGTCGGCCACGGTGTCGTTGCCCAGGCTGCCGCCGGGGCGCGGGTTGAGGTGCGTCAGCAGGTGGCGCACGCCGTCCATCGCCGCGTCGTCCAGATTGAAGCGCTGGCGCAGCGCGTTCCAGTCGTGCGAGGCAAACGAGGTGAAGCCCTCCGTCAGCACGCGGCGGGCCGCCTCCTTGTAGGGCGAGCGGAGGTCGGGGTCGTCGAGCTGCAGCAGCAGGCATTCGCGCAGCGAGCGGGCCCCGATGCCCCGCGGCTCGAACGTCTGGAGGATGTGCAGCGCGCCCTCCAGTTCGTCGCGGTCCGTATAGACGTTGTGATAGACCGCCAGTTCGTCCGCCAGCGTGTCGAGGTCCTTGCGCAGCAGTCCGTCGTCATCGAGCGAGCCGATGAGATATTCCAGCAGTTGGCGCTGGTGCTCGTCCACGTTGTGCTCGCCAATCTGCGCCTGCAGGTCGTCCAAGGCACTTGTGGTGCCGGCGAAGCGCTGCTCGCGCTGTTCGCGCTGTTCGTCGGCCCGGTCGCGCAGGTAGGCCGGCACCTCGTCCTCGTTCATATAGTCGCTGAGCGAGTCGCGCAGTTCGCCGTTGGGCACCTCGTCCCATGCCGTGGCGTCGTCGCCGGCACCGTCGTCGTAGCCGTCGTCCGTGGTATCGCCGCCGTCGTTGTCGTGCGGCAGGTCGCTGCCCTCTTCGAGCGCGGCGTTGTCGAGCATCTCGTTTCGTATTCGCTCCGCCATGCTCGTCAGCGGCAGTTGCACGAGCGACGAGAGGGCCACCTGCAGCGTCGAGAGTTGCTGCACCTGGCTCTGCTTCAGTTCTTGTTGTAATTTCTGCGCCATGCGGATCGGCCGTTTGTGGGGTTAGGGGATGAGGAGAGGGCGCCGCGCCATTGCGGCGTGGGCCATTGCAAAGGTACAGCAACGCCGGGGATGGGCAAAACGAAAGGCCCACGATTTTACGCCGCGTGGCGCTGACACGCTTCAAATAGAGGAGATAGTACAAAAAGGAGGAGGCTGACGCTGTGATAGCGCCAGCCTCCTCTGTTTGGAAGATGTATGGGCGGGGTCAGCCCGCAGGATTTATTTCACCACCTTCTTGCCGTTGACGATGTAGATGCCGCGCGGCAGACTGCTGTTGAGGCTGTCGGCCACACGCACGCCGCTCAGCGTATAGACGCCGCGGGCGCGGCTCGGAGCGTCGGTGGCGACGGTGCCGATGGCGTCGGGTACGGCGAAGCGGATGGTGTAGAGCGAGAAGTTGTCCGGGCATACGCTGATGTCGCCGCCCTCAACGCGCAGGGTGAGCGTCATCGTGGTGGGGTCGAAGGCCGGCATGACGCGGGCGCCGGCACCCGTCGGCTGTGCTTCCACCTGCAGTGCCGAGGGGTCGAGCGCCTGGCCTTCGGGCACGGGGATGACGAAGTCCTTGGCCTGCGTCACGTCGAGCGGCATGCCGTTGACAGCGAGCGAGCGGAGCGTGGTATAGTAGAGCATGCGCACGCTGTCCACCTCGAGCGTATTGTCCCTGCCGATGGTGCTGCGGTCGGCGAAATAGTCGTTGGCCGAGAGGATGACGTTGAGTTTCTCGGGCGCCGTGCCGGCCTCCACGCTTTCGTTGTAGGTGAAGGGCACGAGCAGGTCCGTCCATTCGGCTGCGTCGCCCTCGATATAGGCTTCGGCCTTGGCGATGAGTGCGGCGTCGTCGCTCTTGCTCACGTTTCCGCCCGTGGCGGTGGTCAGCCCCAGGATATTGCGGTCGCGGTCCACCATCGTCGTGGTGACGGGTTTGGAGAGGCTGGTGTTGCCCGGCACGTTTTCTTGCGTGAAGGTGCCGCGCCAGGTGTAGGCGATGACTGAGGCGCGCTCACCAGCGTTGGCTGTGCCGTGGCTGCGCTTGTACTTCAGGGCGATGGCGTCCGGACGTCCCTTGAACGCTACGCCGCCGAAGACGCCGCCGTCGGCGTCAGTCACCTTGATGATGGCTGAGGCGTTAGCTGTGGCCCATGTGGTGCCCAGACTGATGTAGGCCGGTACGATCTGCGAGGCCATGAAGGGGTTGGGTGTGTTGGTCAGTACGACGCTCTTGTTGCCGTCGGCCACGGTGCCTGCCGAGGCTACCTTGGTGGCGCCCAGGCCGTTGATGCCCGACACGTTGCTCACCACCCAGCCTTCGGGCTGCGTGAAGCCCTTGCCCTCGAGGACGAGGTAGCCGTTCTGGCTGTCCCAGGGCTTGTTTTCCACCCATTCGCCGTCGAACGTGCCGTTGGCCAGGTGGTAGTCGGCCATGCTGCCCGTCTCGCCGCTGCCGCTGCCGCTCTGCTTAGCGCCGCGGAAGAGCACCTTGATGGGCACGTTCTGTGCGGGGTCGTTGAGGTCCACCAGCCATGTCACCGAGATGTAGGCCACGAGACTGTCGCCCTTGATGTAACTGCGGTTGCCGTCAATCTCCGTGTCGGCCACGATGGCGCCGCCCATGAGCGAGAGACGCTGCGGCGCTTCCTGTGCGAAGCGTACCAGTGTGCCGTCGGCCTGAAGACCGATGGCCGAGAGGAAAATGTCGCCCAGCGGCAGACCGGCGTAGGTGAAGTTGGGCAGCGTGAGGTCCACCTTGCCTGCCGTGGCGTTGGCGGCCACGGTGAGCCGTTGGTCGTCGGCGGCCTTGGTGTCGTCGTTGTAGATTTCCGAGGCGTCGGTGACGTAGAGTTCGCCCGAGTAGTTGCCGGCCACTTGGCTCTGTGCTGCTGCGGGCATCCATGCAGCCAATGCTGCAAAGGAGAGGAGTAGAAGTTTTTTCATAATTGTTCCGTTTAGGGGTTTGGGGAAAGGGAAATGCTGTGTGTTAGAAGAGGTAGGCGAAGCCCAGGCGTCCGTAGATGGGATAGAGGGGGAAGGTGACGCTACCGAAACTGCCGGGGAAGATGCCGTTGACACTCCATGCCACCTGTGCGCGAATGGCCAGATGGCGGTAAGCGCGGTATTCGCCACCGGCCTGCACGCCGTAGTTGAAGCGGCGCAGCGAGGAGGAGAAGTTGTACGACGCACTCGTCACCTCCATCTTCTCGCCCGTGGGGTCCTGGTCGCGGATGTAGCCGTCGTAGGCCGAGCCCGTGAAACTGCCGTGCAGGCGCAGCGAGACGAAGGGGCCGGCCTCGACGCTCCAGCGCTTGTCCAGACGGTAGGTCGCCAGCAGGGGGATGGTCAGGTAACTGTTGTCCACCTTCGTGCGGACATGTCCCGTCCATGCGCCGCGCACCTCACCCGATCCGTCGTCGTTCATGGCCTCCATGTGGTAGTTTTTCACGCGTGCCTTGGTGGTCATGCCCTTGTTTTCGAGCGTCACGCCGATGGCGATGCCCCATGGCGACTGGTGGAAGCGCTTCTCGGCGCGTCCCTCGATGGCCACCTGCAGGCCGGGGTCGTAACTGTCGATATGGCGTATCTCGCGGGGCAGCGGCAGGGGTGCCGTGCCGCCGATGTTGAAGCCCGCGCCGAGGCTGACGTGCCAGCCCATCAGGGCGGCGCGCTCCAGGTTGCGGTCGGTGTCGGCCAGGCGGTCGTTCTGGGCCGTGGCGCAGAGGGCCGTGGCTATGGTGGCGGTGAGGATAATCAGGCGTTTGAGCATGGGAGTAAAGGAGATGAGAAGGAAGGGGAAGGGGAAGGGGATGAGGATGGTGGAGGAGGAAAGGGAAAAGACAAAGGCTGAGGGACCTATTCTTCGCCCTCCCACACGATGCGCAGTTCGTCGATGCAGAGTTCGGAGCCTACGGCGCCGCGGAAGTAGTCGCCGTCCTGACTGGCCGAGGCCACGATGGCTATGGCGTAGCCGTCGCGGCGCAGGCGCTCCTCGCTGAAGGTCTTGCCCGGCTGCATGACGAAGGGCAGGCGGAAGTGCGTCCATTCCGTCGGCTCGCCGGGGTCGGCCAGACGCGCCACGGCCACGATGCGCGGCGAGGTCAGCACGTCGTCGCCGTAGAGGGGCACCACATTGTCGGGCTCTACCTCATAGAGCACGGAATAGATGGAGCAGGTGTCGCGCACTTCGGGGTGGGGCACCTGATTTTCGTCTGTATAGAGGTCGCCGGGGGTGTAGGTGTAGTAGCCCTCGAAGTAGAGCGGGCGTCCGCCCACCAGTTGCAGGCCGAAGCGTGTGGCCCGCAGGGGCTTGCTCATGGCGATGCCGGTGATGAACTCGCCGATGAAGAGGTTGCCCGCGGCGATGGGTTTCTTGGCCATCGCGCCGAACGAGCCTGTGGAGCGCGTCACCAGGCGCACGCCGTTGCCGCGGTAGCCCGGCGTGAGCACCGACGTGGGGAAGTCGGCGGGATTCTTGCCCATGCCCGTGATGGCATAGCCGCCGTTGCCCGACGCCCAGCAAGGGCGCTCGCCGTCGTCGCCGTCGAGCGTGTCGCGCTCAAACCAGGTGTAGTAGCGGCCCGAGGCGTCGAGGCGGAAGTCCTCGAACGAGCAGGTGCCGAGGGGCACGGGATAGTTGAATGCCACATGGTAGTCTTTCGCCCACATGCCGTCTTCGGAGTGGGTGGTGTAGCGTTGCGGCGTGGCGAAGTTGCGCGTAGCGCCGTTGCCTTCCGCTTCGTTCCCGTCGGCGTCGGTATAGGTCAGGCGGGCCCCCGGCGTCAGCGTGAAGCGGGGGTCGAGGGCAGTGCGGTCCGTGCCTTTCTTGATGGTCACGGCCACGAGGTTGTTGCGCACGATGGGTTGGCCGATGATGGTGCCGCTGTGGGCTGCCGTCCATGTGGCGTCGATGCCCGTGATGTCGCATTCGGCGTTGAGGGCTTCGTCCTTGATGCACGACGTGAGGGCCATGCTGACGGCCAGGCAGAGCAGGGCGCAGCGCAGGGGGAAGATACGGTGCTGGGGGTGTGTCATGGCGTGTGGCTGAGGGAGGTAGGGGAATACTTGTACGACGGGGCGCTCGGCGTGGGAGCGGCCTTTTTCTTTAATACACCAAAGGTACGGACATTTGCAATATATTAAGCAAAACGGAAACAAGATTTAAGTTTCTTTTCACCTTCGTCAAGGCTTTCTCGGCCTTTTGTCATCTGCGGGAATCATTGCAGGGGGCTTGGCGCAGGGCTTATGCTGTGGAATACAAACAAGACAGGTGTCGCGACGGCTGAGGTCGCGGCACCTGTCTGTGTGTAGGGCTGTGTTTAATCTGTTGGGGTCGATATATAATAGGCGTATGCCGGGCGTTGCCGCCGTGGCCTACTTTGCCTTGCTCTCGTCGTAGGCTTTGAGGCCGGCCTTGAGGAAGTCGGCAAAGTTTTGCGGGTTGGTGTCGAAGCCATACGACTTGACCAGCGGCTCGCCGTCGTTGCCCACGATGACGTAGAAGGGCTGTGCCGTGGCGCCAAACTTCGTGCCCTCGAGGTGGCTCCACAGGTCGCCCACGGTGCGCAGTTTCACCTGCTCGCCGTTGACCGTCTTGACGATGGGTTCGGGCAGGTCGGTCTTGTCATCGACGTAGAGCGAGATGAGGACGAAGTCGTCGTTGAGCATGTCGCTCACGCCGGCGTCGGTCCATACCGAGGCTTCCATCTGGCGGCAGTTGACGCAGCCGTAGCCGGTGAAGTCGAGGACAACGGGCTTGCCGGTCTTCTTGGCGTAGGCCATGCCCTCGTCGTAGTTCTTAAACTTCGGCTCGACGTGCACCTCGTACAGATTGAAGTCCTGCGTGGTGACGGGGGGCGAGAAGGCGCTGATGGCCTTCAGCGGAGCGCCCCAGAGGCCGGGAATCATGTAGATGGCGAAGGCAATGGAGGCCAGGGCCAGGAAGAAGCGGGGCACGCCGATGTGGGTGTCGTCATCGTCGTGGGGGAATTTGATTTTGCCGAGCAGGTAGAGGCCCAGCAATCCGAAGATGGCTATCCACAGGGCCAGGAAGGTCTCGCGGTCCAGGATGTGCCAGCCGTAGGCCAGGTCGGCCACGGAGAGGAACTTCAGGGCGAAGGCCAGTTCGAGGAAGCCCAGCGTCACCTTCACCACATTGAGCCAGCCGCCGCTCTTGGGCGCGCTCTTGAGCCATGTGGGGAAGAGGGCAAACAGCGTGAACGGCAGGGCCAGCGCCAGGGCGAAGCCCAGCATACCGATGGTCGGCGCCAGCGACACGCTGCCGGCGGTGCTCACCTCAACCAGCAGGAAGCCGATGATGGGACCTGTGCATGAGAAGCTCACCAGCGACAGGGCGAAGGCCATGAGGAAGATGCTCAGCAGGCCCGTCGTCGATTCGGCCTTGCTATCCACGGCGTTGCTCCACGACGAGGGCAGCGTAATCTCGAAACCGCCGAAGAAGCTGGCGGCGAAGAACACCAGCAGCAGGCAGAAGAAGATGTTGAAGACGGCCGACGTGGAGAGCGAGTTGAGCGCGGCGGCACCGAAGATGGAGGTGATGAGCAGACCCAGCGTGACGTAGATCACCACGATGGCTACGCCGTAGAGCATGGCGTCGCGCACACCGCTCTTCTTGTCCTTGCTGCGCTTGAGGAAGAAGCTCACCGTCATGGGGATGATGGGCCATACGCAGGGCGTGCAGAGGGCTACGAAACCGCCCAGCATACCCAGCAGGAAGATGTACCACAGCGACATATCGCTCAGGTTCTTGCCGTCGAGTTCGCGCAGACGCTCTATGGACGAGCCCCACAGGTCGCCCTCGGTATCGTCGGCACTGATGTCGGCAGCAGCGGCAGCAGCGGCGCTGTCGGCGGGAGCGGCAGTGGCTTCGGCCTCAGCCTGTGCCTCGTCTGCGGATACGGACTTTTCATCCGCCTTGGCTGCGGCTTCGTCCTTGGCTGCGGGGACTTCCTTGGCGGCCGGTGCTTCTTTAGCGGCCGGTGCCGTGGCCTTCGGTCCGTCGGTGCCCTGGTGGCTCACCTCAATCTTGCCGGGCTGGCAGGCGCCTTCGCGGCAGATCTGGTACGACAGGTAGCCCTCGATGCTGTATCGGGCCTCCGTCAGCGTCACGCGCTGCGTCATCGTGGCCGAGCCTTCGTAATACTTGACGTCCATGTCGAAGATGTCGTCGTGCGCGGTCTTCAGACCCGGGCCGTCGGTCAGTTTGCCCTTCAGTTCGGCACCGCTCAGGGCATCCTTCTTGAACGAAGCGGGCATGGGACCGCCGGGCTCCATTGAGGCACCATACAGGTGCCAGCCGCTCTCCAGCTGGAACGTAAAGACGATGTCCAGTTCGGTAGCGCTGACTTTCTTGTAGCTCACGCTCGTCTTGACCTGCGCAATGGCGCTGAGGGCAACGAGCAAGAGCATGGACAGGAATGTAATGCGTTTTTTGATCATAGGTGTGATTTTTTACGCGGCAAAGTTACGCCAATGCGGCTGAACAACAAAGCCTTTGCCCCGCGTTTTTTATCTTGCCGCCCAATGGGCAGTGTGTTGTGTATGATTTATAGACAACAACCTAAACAACCTATACAACAAGCAAAGTTGTTCTCGTTGTATAGGTTGTCGTGTTATATTTTAAGGACGACAACTTGAACAACTTGTACAACAAGCAAAGTTGTCCCCGTTGTATAGGTTGTCGCGCTATATCTTTAGGACGACAACTGGAACAACTTGTACAACAAAGAAAGTTGTCCCCGTTGTTTTGATTGTCGTGTATTTTAAGGACGACAACTGGAACAACTTATACAACCAAGAAAGTTGTTCTCGTTGTTCTGGTTGTCGTGCTATATCTTTAGGACGACAACTGGAACAACTTGTACAACAAGCAAAGTTGTCCCCGTTGTGTTGGTTGTCGTGTATTTTAAGGACGACAACTTGAACAACTTGTACAACAAGCAAAGTTGTCCCCGTTGTATAGGTTGTCGTGCTATATTTTAAGGACGACAACTGGAACAACTTATACAACCAAGAAAGTTGTTCTCGTTGTTCTGGTTGTCGTGTTATATTTTTAGGACAAAAACTGGAACGGCCTATACAAGAAGAGCAACCTCCGTTGTGGTGCAAGTTGGCGAGTGTGCAATTCACCCTTTCAAACATCTTCATTTTGATACACCCTCCTCCTAACGGGGCGCCTCCTATCGACATCAACGTGCGCGCTTGCTGCCGCGGCCCTTGTGCGCCTTCTTCTTGGCTTTGGCGGGCGCCGGCGCGGGGTCGGGCTGGCGGCGGGCATCCTGGCCCTCGGCCGAGAGCAGGGTGAAGTCGAGCTGGCGGCGGTCCAGGTTGGCGCGCTCCACACGGATGTGGACCTTGTCGCCCAGACTGTAGCGGCGGTGGTAACGGCGGCCGACAAGGCAGTAGTTGCGCTCGTCAAACTCGTAGTAGTCGTCCTGGAGCGTGCGCATGGGCACCATGCCTTCACACATGTTGTCGGTGAGCTCGACGTAGAGGCCAAACTCCGTGACGCCGGAGATGCTGCCGTCAAACTCCTGTCCGAGGCGGTCGGCCATAAACTCCACCTGCTTGTACTTGATGCTGGCGCGTTCGGCCGTGGCGGCAATCTGCTCCATGTTGGAGGCGTGCTCGCAGAGGTCCTCATACTTCGCCGCACTGGCCGAGCGGCCGCCCTCGGCATAGCGGGTGAGCAGACGGTGGACCATGGTGTCGGGATAGCGACGGATGGGCGAGGTGAAGTGGGTGTAGTATTGGAACATCAGACCGTAATGGCCGATGTTGTGCACGCTGTAGCGCGCCTTCATCATGGCGCGCAGGGCCACAATCTCGATGGCGTTCTCCTCCTTATGTCCCTTCACGTCCTCGAGCATCTGGTTGAGGCTCTTGCTGATGTCCGTCTTCGAGCCCTCGGTGCGCAGGCGGTAGCCAAACTTGGTGACGAAGGCCCGCAGTTTCTCCAGTTTTTCGGGGTCGGGCACGTCGTGGATGCGGTAAGGCAGGGTCTTGGGCTTCTTGCCCTTGGGCACGCGGCCGATGCTCTCTGCCACGCTACGGTTGGCCAGGAGCATAAACTCCTCCACCAGTTTGTTGGCATCTTTGGCCACCTTGACGTAGGTCGATATGGGGTGTCCCTTGTCATCCACCTCAAAGCGCACCTCCGAGCGGTCGAAGCCGATGGCGCCGTTTTTGAAACGCTGGCGGCGCAGACACTTCGCCAGACGGTTGAGCGTGATGAGTTCGTCGGCATACTCGCCCTCGAGCGGTGCCCCTTCGGGCAGCGGTTCGGGGTGTTCGCCCGGCTGGCTCAAGTCTTCGGCCGACGCCTGGCGGTTGCGCTCGAGGATGTGCTGCACCTCCTCGTAGGCAAAGCGGCGGTCGGAGCAGATGACGGCGTGCGCCAGGTGCCAGCGCAGGATGTGCGCCTGGTCGTCCATGACGAAGATGGCGGAGTAGGTCAGTTTCTCCTCGTTGGGGCGCAGGGAGCAGATGAAGTTGCACAGGCGCTCGGGGAGCATCGGTATGGTGCGGTCCACAAGATAGACGCTGGTGGCGCGTTTCTGCGCCTCGCGGTCGATGATGTCGCCCTCCTTGACATAGTGCGACACGTCGGCGATATGTACGCCCACCTCCCAGTGGCCGTCGTCGGTACGGCGGATGGACAGAGCGTCGTCAAAGTCTTTTGCATCGTGGGGGTCGATGGTGAAGGTGGTAACCTGGCGGAAGTCCTCGCGGCGCGCTATCTCCTCGGGGGTGATGCCCGGGTCGAGGCGTTCTGCCGCCCGCTCGACGTTGGCGGGATAGCGGTAGGGCAGGCCATACTGCGCCAGGATGGCGTGCATCTCGGCGTTGTTCTCGCCCTGGCGGCCCAGGATGTCCACCACGCGGCCGATGGGGCTCTTCGAGTTGTCGGGCCATTCGGTGATCTGCACGACGGCCTTGTCGCCCGTCTTGCCGCCCTTGAGTTTGTCCTTCGGAATGAAGATGTCGCTGGCCAGCGTGCGGCTTTCGGTGATGAGGAAGGCAAAGTTCTTCTCCACCTGCAACTGGCCCACGAAGGTATCGTTGGCGCGCTCCAAAATCTCGATGACCTCGGCCTCTCGCGTATGTCCGGCGCGGCGTGCCAGCATCGTCACCCTGACGCGGTCGCCGTCGAGGGCGTGCATGGCGTTGCGCTCGCACACCAGGATGCTCTTGCCGCCATCGTCGGGGATGAAGGCGTTGTGGCCGTTGCGCTTGCGCTGGAAGACGCCGTCCATGACGTTCGAGCGTATGGCGCTGCGGTAGTTGCCCTTGCCGTCGGTGGTCAGGTAGTCGTCGGCCACGAGGTCCTGCAGGGCGTCCATGACCACCATCTTGAGGGGGTGGTTGACGGCCTGGAGGGCGGCGAAGAGTTCTTTGACGCTGAAGTCCCTGTCGGGCTGCGCGGTAAAGATATCCATCAGCATGCGGTCGGCATCCTTTTTCTTGAGGCGTCGCGGGGCGGCGGTGCGGTCTTTCTTATTGGCTTTTCCCATAGTGGTAAGGATTAGGGGGGGAGTTGTGGGCGGAGGCGATGAAACGGCTTTCCGCCGGCAGCGGCTTTCCCATGCCGCCGCTACCCACAAAGGAAGCGATTTTTCCGCAGACCGAAGGGCGTATTAAGAAATAATAACGCGATGGAAAGGAATTTTCTTTATAAATTCGCGCCGTCAACGCTATGCTTAGACTCATCCTCCTCCTACTCATGCTTACGGCGGTCCTGCCCCATGCCTTGGCGCAGGACATCCCCGACATAGACGAGGTGCCGGCCGACGAGATGCCGGCGGCCACGCCTATCGAGCTCCGTGTGCTCAAAAGCCGCGTGGCCTACCGGGGCGACAGCGTGATGGCCATCATGCTGCCCACGTGCCACAAGTATCCCGTGATGGTCTTTAAGAACAACCGCGAACGCGAGCGCTACAACCGCCTCGTGGCCAACGTGAAGAAACTGCTGCCGCTGGCCAAGTCGGCCAAGTATATCGTCATCGAGACCTACGAATACCTGCAGACGCTGCCTGACAGCAAGGCGCGTGCCGAGCACCTCAAGCGCGTGGAGGAGGGACTGAAAAAGCAGTACGCCCCCACCCTTAAACGCCTCACACGCTCGCAGGGCCGCCTGCTGGTCAAACTCATCGACCGCGAGTGCGGACAGACGGGCTACAGCATCGCGCAGGCCTTCATCGGCTCGTTCAAGGCGAACGTCTATCAGACCATGGCCTTCTGTTTCGGCCAGAGCCTGACCAAACACTACGACCCCGAGGGCGACGACCGCTTTGTCGAGCGCATCGTCCGCCTCATCGAGAGCGGACAACTGTAGGCGCCACCCGCCCGCTGTAAAAGCACAATCCCCTTGCCTCTGCACCGGCAGAAGCAAGGGGATTGTGTATAAGAGGCTATTCCACAGCGGCATCGTCGCTACGCATTCTTCCTGCACTGCCTTACGGCCAGCGCGGCCCACAGCAGGCAGAGCGCACGGGCCGACAGCGGCATGACCACGGGAAAGACCAGCGCCCATACCGCCACCTGCGCATGGGTAAGACACAGGGCGTAGCGCGGCGTCACCTGCTCGCCGAGCATCCGGCTGTAGTAGCGGGCCAAACGGCCGAGCCACACACTGCTTTCAACGCGCCGGCGCAGACTCAGCGAGCGGCGGCGGGACGGCATGACGCGGGAGGAAAGGGAGGAAGGGGCGGCCATCATGGGGCCGGCACCGACGAGGACAGACTTGCTATTCATGGTGTCAAGATTTAGTGTTCCTTCATGGGCCAACGGCCGTCGTGGCCGTGGGTTCATGCCGCAAAGGAAGGGCTAAACTTTGACACTATCTGTCACTGCGCAATTTTCTGTGTTAAATTTTGGATGCGTTCGCGCATATATTGGGCAAATTCCGGCGAATCGACGATTTCGATGTCTTCATAGAGGCCGAGGACAAAGCGGCCGATGCCCTTGTAGCTGCACACCTCGGTGGTGAAGAGGTGACGGCCGTCGGCCTGCTGCTTGAGCTGCGTCTCGGCGGCGGGATATTCCTCGAGGAGCAGGTTGGTGGCGAGCTGGCCGAGAAGGAGTTTGACCAGGAAGCGTTTCTCGCCGGTGAAGTGGAAGAGGTCCTGATAGAAGGGCTCGTGGGCATCCTTGTGCGTCCAGAGCAGATCGACCATCTCCACCCTCTTGGCGCGCGTGAGCTTGAAGGTCTTGTTTTGGCCTGTAGAAATCTCGTAGCAGCGCACCTCGTTGTTTTCGGGCAGGAAGAGATAGGGCTCTACGATGCGGTCGCTGACTTTTCCGCTGCTGGGCGATGAATACTGATGAAGGATGGCCACACGTTCTGTCATGATGGCCTGATAGATGACGGTAAGGTTGTGCGCCATGCGGTCATCCACGAGGTGGCGGGTCAGCACCTTGAAGTCGTACAGATGGGCCAACTTCTGACGGAGATGGCGCACCTGGGGCGAATTGGACATCACCGAGTTGAGCACCTGACTAATGGTTACGGCCTCATCTTCGGTGAAGCGGGCATAGTTGCCCAGTTCTTCAAAGAAAGGGCTGGCTGGGTCCACACTATAGCGCGTACCCTCCTTACGCAGAATGAAGCCCGCCTGCCTAAACGAACCCATATAGCGGTAGATTGACCGCTTTGTCATCTTCAGGCTCTCGCTCAACTCTTCCACGGTCTGACGTCGATTCTGCGTCAGGGTCATCAGCAGCCGCAACTGCCTGTCGAATCTGTCTTGTTCCATAATGTAAAATATCCGTTCCGTTATGTTTAGTGGGACGAAGTTACGAAACTTATTCCAATAAACGGTCACTTTCCCCGGCCACAGGGGTATTGTGGCACACCCTTTTATATTTTTTTAGCAAAAGCCCGCCGCGTTAAAACAAATCTTAGCACAGATTGTCACAAGGCCTAAACAGTAAATTACCCCCCCCATTCCCGACATGCGGTTATGTCCGCGTAAACGGCCGTGGCCAACCGCGACACGAAAAGCGGCACCAGGGCGAAGCAGGGCCATCGGCAGCCTCTCGGAGGCCAAACCGCACACCCACAGGCCGCCATGCGCAGAAGCAAAACGAGGGGACAAAGGTGGGAAAATGGCAGACGCGCGTGGCAAAACGGCGCAGCGAAGTGTTAAAAATCGCACTAAGATGGTGATAATTAGGGAGCAGGCTGGAAACGAAAGGAAATAAATTCGTACCTTTGCCGTGCAAACCCCACAGAGAGCGCCGTCCGCAGTGCCTGCGGCAGCACAGAGAGCCCTCTGTCCGAACGCACATCATTATGACATTACGCAAATTCCTCCTGGGCCTCATCGCCCTCATCTTTTCTACCACCTACGCCGAAGCCCAGAGCCACAGCAAGAGCGTCGGCAACGCCACATACTACGGCAACAAGTTTCACGGCCGCCGCACCAGCGACGGTTCTACCTACCACCGCGACAGCCTGACCTGCGCCCACCGCACGCTGCCTTTCGGCACGATGATCCGCGTGCGCAACATGGCCAACGGCCGCGAGGTCGTGGTGAAGGTGACCGACCGCGGCCCCTTTGCTCGCGGCCGCATCGTCGATCTCTCCTACGCCGCCGCCAAGAAGATCGATATGATTCAGGCCGGCGTCACCCGCGTGGAGGTGGTGCCCGTCAACAACAAGAAGCGCACGGACAACGGCAGCACCGGCGTCAGCGCTAAGGGCCCGAAGATATTCGACTACAACACGGGCGATTTCTGCAGTCTCACCACCTGGATGCAGCGCCGCACCGCGGAGAGTACGCCTGCCGGCACCGACAGCCGCTATACCTACCTCACGCCGCTCCGCTGACCAAGCGCTGTGGCCGCACTGCGCCGCCACGCCCCTACCCCGCAAGACGGGCGCGAGCAGAAGTGTGCAATGCTGCACTTAACATTCGTTAACCGCGAGAATGCCCGCGAAACCCACCGCCTCTCCCCGCCGCCGGAAATAACGCCGGCATGGCGCGTTTGGTTTTGACAGAACATCGCACAAAACAGCAGCAGCCCCCTCCCTTCCGTTAATTCTACTAAAAAATCGGCATTTTCACCCCGGAAACGGTCCTCAGCGACCGGCCGAAGAGATAGCGATTTGCGCATCACTGTAAGCGTTACAGGATTTTCTGTAACGCTTACAGTTTTTTTTGTCGCCCAAACAGTGGCGCCGCGATGCGGTTTCGGCCTGCCGCGGCGCTTTTTTTGCTTCTCTTTGCAGCGTCGCGGCTGTTCACGTTATTGGCCACAAAACTCACGTTTTGTGCACAGTGTGCAATTTTTGCGAGGGCGAGAATGCCGCTGCCGTGAAGTACACCGAGCCTCTCAAGCGGGGAATTTGCGGAGCGGCGCCGCTTAGTAGGGCCATGTCCATTGACATGCCACCGGGGCGCAGTTTAGTAGGGAAGGTGTGTCATAATTGCCCTTTTTAACGCTGGCGCAATTTTACGGCGGCCTTTTCACCTCACGCCACCCGCCTCAATAGGGTTGGGCGGGAAGGAAATACTTTTGCCCGGTGGCGATAGTTTCAAATGTTATCGCTATTTTTGCAAATGAAGATTGCTCTTGAGCCATAGTCTGCGTTTGTTTAGGATAGATGCTCAAGAACAGACCTGTTTCCACATTTATAACGAAGATATGGCCAACAAGAATCTGAATAAGGCGAAGGAGGCTAAAAAGGATGAGTTTTACACTCAACTTGAAGACATCAACAACGAGTTGAGGCATTACCGCGAGCATTTCCGCGGCAAGACCGTGCTGTGCAATTGTGATGACCCGCGCGTCAGCAATTTCTTCACCTATTTTGCCTACAACTTCGAACTTCTCGGTCTGAAGAAGCTCATCACCACATGCTACAAGAACCAAGACGTCGATTTGTTTTCGCAGGGTCAATGCGAGAAAGCGGTATATCTTGTTTACGAAGGCGATAAGAATGGCAACCATATCCCTGATGCGGAAGAAATTGGGGTGTTGCCCCTAAAGGGTGATGGCGACTTCCGGAGCCGCGAGTGCATCGAGCTTCTGAAGGAGGCCGACATCGTCGTCACCAACCCGCCGTTCTCTCTGTTTAGGGAGTATGTGGCGCAGCTGATGGCGTATGACAAGAAGTTTTTGATTATTGGTCACCAGAATGCTATCAAGTACAAGGAGATATTTCCTCTCATACAGCAGAACAAGATATGGCTGGGCTACGGCTTTAAGGGAGGGGCCGCCCATTTTATCTCACATTATGAGGACAAGGCAACGGCCGGTGACCATCGTGAGGGCATGATACGTGTCTCGGGCGTGACTTGGTTTACTAACTTAGAAATCAAAAAGCGCCATGAAGACCTTATCTTGTATAAGAAGTACACACCTGAGGAATTTCCTAAATACATCAATTATGATGCTATTGAGGTTGGAAAGACTGCCGACATTCCATGCGATTATATGGGTCTTATGGGAGTTCCTATAACTTTCTTGGATAAATATAATCCTGATCAATTTGAGATAATTGGCAAGAGTTCTGATTTAGGAGATATGACTCACATCAGACAAATGGACAATGCTCAAGGTGGAGGCCCTTGCTTTTATATCATGAAGAATGATACTCCAACAAGAATGTATGAACGCATTGCTATCCGTCGAAAATAATAGACTGTCATGAAATCCGAAGAGATCATCGCGTTGTTCCGTCAGTTTGAATCTATCGCGAACGAATACGAAGGCGTGGAGTGCTGGAGCGCGCGCGAGTTGTCCAACCTGTTGGGGTATGCCCAATGGCGCAACTTTGAGAATATCATAGAAAAGGCCAAAGCCGCATGTGAGAATGCAGGGCAAGAAACGGGCTATCATTTTGCTGACGTCAGCAAAATGATAAGTTTGGCTAAAGGTGCTCAGCGTGAGGTGAATGACTATATGCTGACGCGCTATGCCTGCTACCTTATTGCGCAAAATGGCGACCCACGGAAGCCACAAGTGGCCTTTGCACAAAACTATTTTGCGGTGCAGACACGCCGGGCCGAACTGGTGCAGAAACGTATATTGGACCATGAGCGCGTCGTTGCACGAGCTAAGTTGGCCGAAACGGAAAGCCGCTTGTCGGGCATCCTGTATGAACGTGGCGTGGACAGCAAGGGGTTCGGCATCATCCGCTCCAAAGGCGACAAGGCTTTGTTTCACTTAGACACCGCATTGTTGAAACGCAAATTGGGAGCGCCGGACAGTAGGCCCTTGGCAGACTTCCTCCCGACGATTAGCATCAAGGCAAAAGACTTCGCCGCAGAGATGACTTCTGTCAATGTGCAGCAGAAAGATTTGCATGGGCAGGAGCAAATCACCCGCGAACATGTGGACAACAATACGGCGGTACGGAATATGCTGTTGCAACGCGGCATCGTTCCTGAACTATTGCCGCCGGGAGAGGACATCAAGAAGGTGGAACGCCGCTTGAAGTCGGAAGAAAAGACATTGGCCAAGGGGTCAGGCGCAAAAACAAAGTCGAAGAAAGGAAAAGAATAGGATATGCAGATAGAACTGAAGTCGATAGCCATACGCGACTTGATAGATGGCTACAGCAACGATGCCGATACCGGCGTCAAAGGTTATGGCGGAAAGTTGGACATCCGGCCGCCCTATCAACGCGAGTTCAGATATGACTTGAAGCAGCAGCAGGCTGTTGTGGAAACCATCCTGAAGGGATTTCCGCTCAACATCATGTATTGGAATGCCTGCGAAGATGGCCGCTATGAAATGATTGACGGGCAGCAGCGCACGCTGTCCATCTGTGAGTACTTCTGCCACGATTTCCACATCGTGGACCCGGACCGTGGCACGCTGTACTTCGCGTCACTGAGCGATGAGGAGAAGGACCGGTTTTTGAACTACGAGCTCACGGTCTATTTCTGTAAAGGGACGGACAAAGAGCGGTTAGACTGGTTCAGGGTCATCAACATCGCCGGAGAGAAATTGCTCGACCAAGAGCTGCTGAACGCCGTATATACCGGGCCGTTTGTGACGGACGCCCGCCGGTATTTCTCCAAAACAGGCTGCCCGGCCTTCAAACTCGGTGCGGATTTCCTGAACGGTACAGCCATTGAGCAGGCTTATCTTTCCACCATCCTGAAATGGGCGGCCCGCCACGACGGCATAGCCAAAGTGGACGACTATATGGCGCAGCATCAGTTCGACCCCAATGCCAACAAACTGTGGGCTTACTTTGTGGCCATCATCACATGGATTCGCTCCACCTTCCCCACATACCGCCGCGAGATGAAAGGCCTGGATTGGGGCGCTATGTACGATGAGTTTGGCGAGGGCGTTTACGATACGGAGGCGCTGGAGAAGCAGATTCGCGACCTCATGGAAGACGACGAGATTATGAAGAAGTCGGGCATCTACCGTTATGTGCTGAGCGGCGACTTGCGCGACCTCAGTTTCCGCGCCTTCGACAAAAAGCAGAAGCGCCAAGCCTATGAGCGGCAAAAGGGCATTTGCGTCCATTGCCACAAGCACTTCGAAATAGAAGAAATGGAGGCAGACCACATTAAGCCATGGAAAGAAGGCGGTACTACCGTGGCAGAAAACTGCCAAATGCTTTGCAGAAATTGCAACCGAATAAAAGGCAGCAAGTGAGGCTACGTCCCAATCACGTGGTTGAAGGCGAAAGTTTGAAGAAGACCTTTAGCACAACGGGCAACAACGTGAAGGGCGGGCCGGACGCGACGTGATTTTAATGTGGCCGATAAGCGTTGAAGTTGGGCTGGGGTCGGCAAGTGACGCCGCCCCGCCAACACACAGAACGCCCCGCAGCGGTGATGCTGCGGGGCGTTCGTTGTGGTTGCGGCAAGAAGGGATTACTTGCGGAGGCCAAGGGCCTTGACGATGGCACGGTAGCGCTCGATGTCCTTGTGCTTAAGGTAGTTGAGGAGGGCGCGGCGCTTACCTACAAGTGCTACGAGGGCACGTTCGGTAGTATGATCTTTACGGTTGGCCTTCATGTGTTCCGTCAGATGGGCAATACGGTATGAGAACAAGGCCACCTGGCTCTCAGCCGAGCCGGTATCCGTGTTGGACGTTCCGTACTTGCCAAAGATCTCTTGCTTCTTTTCAGAATCTAAGTACATAATGTGTAGTGAAGTTAGGATATGATAGTATGCTGTATTAGCGGCTGCAAAATTACGTACTTCCTTTGGCACGGCCAAATTATTCGGCGTCTTTTTCTGTGTAATCGTTTTCGTGCCAAGGGTTTTACGGGAAACCGAGAAATATGTCGTACATTTGCAGCGGCCGATGGTCCTCAGGCATTGTCCGCGGCGCCGTCGTACCTTTTCCAAAAGTATTTCGTCATGACCAAACACTTTTTTCTTATTGCGTTGGCCCTTCTGGGCTTCGGCATTGAGGCGGCGTCGCAGAGCGACAGCAGCGCCGTGGCCGTTCCCGACGCCGTGTCGCCCACGGTGGTGGTGCCTACGGCGCCGGCCCTGCGCTTCGGCCACATCCGTTATGATTCGCTGCTGCACGCCATGCCCGAATATGGGGCTATGGAGGTGCGGATGAAGCAACTGCGCGAGCGCTACAACGAGGAGATAGCCTACAGCGAACTGGCCTTCAAGCGTCAGTTTGCCGAGTTTCTGGAGGGTCAGAAGCGCTTTCCCGAGAACATTCTGCTCAAGCGCCAGCGTGACCTTCAGCAGGCCATGGAGCGCAGCATAGCCTTCCGCCACGAGGCCGACAGCATACTGCGGGCGGCGCGTACCGAGATGGAGCGCCCCGTGCGCGAAATGCTCAATCAGGCCATCCGGCTGGTGGGCATAGAGCGGAAATATACCTGCATCGTCAATACGGACGGCAACGAACTGCCCTTCCTCAACCCCGAGGCCAGCGAGGATGCTACGCTCTTCATCACCGAAAAACTGATCCTGCTGCGCTCGGGCAAGCGCTGACCCTTCCCCGAGCGGGAGGCAGCGGCCTGACGGACAGCGCCCAATAGCAATTATTTTCATTCACCCCCATCCTATGGCAAGCACCGACAGCCGGTTTGCCGCCACGAGCGGCGCCATCGGCGTTTTCGATTCGGGCTACGGCGGCCTGACCATCCTGCGGCAGATGCGCCAGCTGATGCCGCAATACGACTATGTCTATCTTGGCGACAACGCCCGTGCGCCCTACGGCTCGCGCTCGTTCGACGTCATCTACCGCTATACGCTGCAGTGCGTCGAGGCGCTCTTTGCGCAGGGTTGCCAGTTGGTTATCCTGGCGTGCAACACGGCCTCGGCCAAGGCGCTGCGCAGCATCCAGCAGATTGACCTGGCACGCATTGACCCCGAGCGCCGCGTGCTGGGCGTCATCCGCCCGACGGTAGAGGCCGTGTGCGACATGACGCAGACACGCCACGTGGGCGTGCTGGCCACGGTGGGCACTATCAACTCGGGGTCCTACGAGATGGAAATCCACAAGTGCGCCGCCGACATTGTGGTGACGGGACAGGCCTGCCCTATGTGGGTGCCGCTGGTGGAGAACGACGAGTACGACTCGCCCGGCGCGGACTACTTCGTACGCAAGCGCATCGAGGGCATTCTGCGCACCGACCCGCTCATCGACACGCTGGTGCTGGCCTGCACGCACTACCCGCTGCTGATGAACAAAATTGTGAAATACACGCCGCCGGGCGTGCGCATCGTGCCGCAGGGCGACTATGTGTCGTACAGTCTGCGCCGCTACCTGCAGCGCCACCCCGAGATGGCTGACCGCTGTACCACGACGGGCCACTGCCGTTTCCTCACCACGGAAGACCCGGAAAAGTTTACCGAGAGCGCCACGCTCTTCATGCACGAACGGGTGACGGCCGAGCACATCGAACTGTAGCGTCTCGGCCTTCGCCCCTTTCCCCCCCCCAAGATTTCTTCATCCCCTATGCCAAGCATACTCATCACCGGTGCCAGCGGTTTCATCGGCAGTTTCATCGTCGAGGAGGCCCTGGCTCAAGGCTTCGAGGTATGGGCTGCGGTGCGTTCCACCAGTAGCCGCCAGTACCTCACCGACGCGCGCATCCGGTTCATCACCCTGAGCCTCGGCGACGAGGCCGCCCTGCGCCGCGAGGTGGCCGACCACGTCGCGGCGCACGGCCCGTGGCAGTATGTGGTCCATGCTGCCGGCGCCACGAAATGCCTGTCGAAGGCCGACTTTTTCCGCACCAACACCGAGGGCACGGAGCGCCTGGCGCGCGTGCTCACCGAGAGCGGCGCCCTCAAGGGCCGTATGGTGTTCATCAGTTCGCTGAGCGTCATGGGCGCCCCACACGAGGGCAGCAAGCAGGCCATCACCGAGCGCGACACGCCGCATCCCAACACGGCATACGGCCGCAGCAAACTCGAGGCCGAGCAGCGGCTGGCCGCCATAGCCGGCCTGGACTATGTCGTGCTGCGCCCCACAGGCGTCTATGGGCCGCGTGAGCGCGACTACTTCCTTATGGCCAAGAGCATCTGCCGCCATATCGACACGAGCGTCGGTCTGCGCCCGCAGCGCCTGACGTTCATCTATGTGCTCGACCTGGTGCAGGCCGTCTTCCTGGCCCTGACCCGCGGCGAGCGCGGCGACGTGTTCCACCTGAGCGATGGCCGCGACTACAACCAGCGCGCCTACTCGGACCTGCTGCAGAAGGCCCTCGGCGTGCGCGGCGTATGGCATCTGCGCCTGCCGCTGTGGGTGCTGCGCGTGGCCTGTTTCGCCGGCGAGACGATGGCACACGTCACCCACAAGCCCTCGACCCTTAACAACGACAAGTATCACATCATGAAGCAACGCAACTGGCGCTGCGACATCTCCCACGCCGAGAGCGTCCTGGGCTACCGCCCGCGCTACACCCTGGCCCTGGGCGTGAGCGAAAGCGTGGCTTGGTATAAGAAAGCACAATGGCTCTGACGCTCTCTGCCCTGATGCCCCTATCTCTGACGCCGCGCCGCGCGGGTCTGAGCGGCGTGGAGAAGGCCACGCTGGCCTACCTCGTCATGACGACGGCCGTCATCGCCATCATGGCGGGCCGTCTGGCCGACGTCGGGGGACTGCTCCTGTTACGCCTGGCCATTGCCGGCGGCCTGGTGCTGACGGTCGGGTTTTACCGCCTGCGGCCGTGCCGGCTGACGCTGCTGCTGCGCTACCTCTTTCCGCTGTCGCTGCTCTCGGTGTGGTATCCCGACACCTATGCCTTCTGCAGTACGCTGCCCTATCTGGATCACGCCTTCGCCGCCGCCGACCAGTGGCTCTTCGGTTGCCAGCCAGCGCTGACCTTCAGCGCCGCCCTGCCGCAGAAGATATGGAGCGAGTTGTTCCACCTGGGCTACTTCTCCTACTATCTGATGATTGCCGGCGCCGTGCTCTCGCCGCTGCTGTTGGCCCGCGAGCGCTTCAGTCGTACGGCCTTCATCGTGATGGCCACGTTCTTCCTTTATTATACTATCTACCTGTTCCTTCCCGTGTCCGGTCCGCAGTACTACTTCTGCGCCATCGGTCTGGACCAGGCGGCGGTGGGCCATTTCCCCGCCGTTGCCGACGGCTACTTTGCCCTGCATCAGCAGATGCTGCCCTCGCCGGGCCCCGATGGCCTGTTCCGCACGTTAGTGGAGCAGGCACAGGCGGGCGGCGAGCGCCCCACGGCGGCCTTCCCCTCGTCGCACGTCGGCGCGGCGACGGTGCTGATGCTGCTGATGTACCGCACGCGGCGGTGGCTGACGTGGCTCATGATGCCGCTGTACCTGCTGCTGGTGGGCGCCACGGTCTATATTCAGGCGCACTACCTGGTGGATGTCTTCGGCGGACTGGCCACAGGGGTCCTCTTCTACATCATCCTGGACCGCCTCTACCCGCATGTCGAGCGGCGCTTCGCCGGCACGCGGCCGCCCTTCGCCTGACGTGGGGCCGACACCTCAAGCCTATATTCACACATTAACTATCACTTACACCCCCTTTTCTCTTATGAAACGTACCCTTCTCTCCCTGCTCCTCCTGGCCCCGGCGGCCCTGCTGACGGCCCAGACCACGGGCGGCATCAGCGCCGGTATGCTGGAGCAAATCAAGAAAGCACAGCCCCAGGACGCCGGCCAGCAGGCCCTGCGCAATGCCGTAACGGGCGCCAGCCTGCAGTCGCTGGCCATGCCGATGAGCGCACGCAGCGCCGGCGACACCCACTTCTCGCACCGTGTGCGCACCAAGGGCATCACCGACCAGCAGAAGTCGGGCCGCTGCTGGCTCTTCACGGGCCTCAACGTCATGCGTTCGCGCATGATTACGAAGTACAACCTCGGCGCCTTCGAGTTTTCGCAGTCCTACTGCTTCTTCTACGACCAGTTGGAGAAGTCGAACCTCTTCCTCCAGAGCGCCATCGACCTGGCGAAGTTGCCGATGGACGACAAGAAGGTGGACTGGCTGTTCCACAACCCGCTCTCGGACGGCGGCACCTTCTGCGGCGTGCAGGATGTGGTGACGAAGTACGGTCTGGTGCCGGCCGAGGTGATGCCTGAGACTTTCTCGGCCAACAACACCAGTCAGATGTCCACCCTCATCGCCACCAAACTGCGCGAGTACGGTCTCGAACTGCGCGCCATGGTGGCCAACGGCGCCAAGGCCAAGGCCCTCAACGACCGCAAGACGCAGATGCTCGGCACGGTCTATCACATGCTGTCGCTCTGCCTGGGCGAACCGCCCGTATCGTTCACCTGGACGCGCAAGGATGCGCAGGGCAACCCCGTCGATACGCGCGAATATACGCCGCTGTCGTTCTATCAGACTTATGTCGGCGCTGACCTCAAGGGCAACTATGTCATGCTCATGAACGACCCCTCGCGCCCCTACCACAAGACCTACACCATCGACATGGACCGCCACAGTTACGACGGCCAGCAGTGGACCTACCTCAACCTGCCCATGGAGGAAATCAAGGCCATGGCCATCGCCTCTATCAAGGACAGCACGATGATGTACTACTCGTGCGACGTGGGTAAGTTCCTCAACAGCAAGACGGGCGTGCTCAGCCTCGACAACTTCGACTACGCCTCGCTCATGGGCACCACGTTCCCCATGAACAAGGCCGACCGCATCCGCACCTTCGCCTCGGCGTCGTCGCACGCCATGACGCTCGTGGCCGTTGACCTCGACGCCAATGGCAAGCCGAAGAAATGGATGGTGGAGAACTCGTGGGGCCCGTCGTCGGGCTACCAGGGCCATCTCATCATGACCGACGAGTGGTTTGACGAGTACTCGTTCCGCCTCGTCGTGGAGCGCAAGTACGTCCCCGCCGCCACCCTCGAACTGCTCAAGCAGAAGCCCACGGTGCTCCCCGCTTGGGACCCGCTCTTCCAGATGGAGGAATAAGCGCCGCTCAATAACGCAGGGGGCTGCCGTCCGTGATGGATGGCAGCCCCCTGCGCGTTGATGCGGCTCTCCGGGCTTTCCGGCTTAGTGCTGGTCGTAGGCGTGCTTGGGATAGTCGATGGTGTAGTGCAGGCCGCGGCTCTCCTTGCGCTCGATGGCCTGACGCGTGATGAGGTAGCCCACGTTGATCATGTTGCGGAGCTCGCAGATGTCGCGGGTGGCCTTGACGCGCTTGAAGAGTTCCTCGGTCTCCTCGTAGAGCAGGTCGAGGCGCACCCAGGCCCGCTTGAGGCGCAGGTCGCTGCGGACGATGCCGACGTAGGCCGACATCACCTGCTCCACCTCCTTGGCATCCTGGGCGATGAGCACCTTCTCCTCGTTGCTGAGCGTACCCTCGTCGTTCCACTCGGGCACGCGGTCGTTGAAGGTATATTCGTCGATGTGCTCCAGCGTGTGGCGCGCCGCCGTCTCGGCATAGACCACGGCCTCGACGAGCGAGTTTGACGCCAGACGGTTGCCGCCGTGCAGACCGGTGCACGAGCATTCGCCCAGGGCATAGAGGCGCTGGATGCTCGAGCAACCGTTGAGATCGACCTTGATGCCGCCGCAGAGGTAGTGGGCACAGGGCGCCACGGGGATGTACTGCTTGGTGATGTCGATGCCGATGCTCAGACACTTGGCGTAGATGTTGGGGAAGTGGTGCTTGGTCTCCTCGGGGTCCTTGTGGGTGACGTCCAGGCAGACGTGGTCCAGGCCGTGCTTCTTCATCTCCTTGTCGATGGCGCGCGCCACGATGTCGCGCGGGGCAAGGGACAGGCGCTTGTCGTATTTCTGCATGAACTCCTCGCCGTTGGGCAGGCGCAGGATGCCGCCGTAGCCGCGCATGGCCTCGGTGATGAGGTAGGCGGGATGCGTCTCGCCGGGGTGGAAGAGGGCTGTGGGGTGAAACTGGATAAACTCCATGTCCTGCACCGTGGCCTTGGCGCGATAGGCCATGGCGATGCCGTCGCCCGTGGCAATCTCGGGGTTGGTGGTCGAGGCATAGACGGCCCCGCAGCCGCCGGTGCAGAGCACGGTGACGCGCGAGAGGAAGGTGTCAATCTTCTTCGTGTCGGGGTCGAGGATGTAGGCGCCGTAGCATTCGATGTCGGGCGTGCGGCGTGTCACCTCAATGCCCAGGTGGTGCTGGGTGATAATCTCTACGGCGAAGTGGTTTTCGAGCAGGGTGATGGCGGGGCAGTTTTTCACCGCCTCGATGAGTCCGCGCTGTATCTCGAAGCCCGTGTCGTCGGCGTGGTGGAGGATGCGAAACTCCGAGTGTCCGCCCTCGCGATGCAGGTCGAAGGTGCCGTCGTCCTTCTTGTCGAAGTTGACGCCCCACTCCACGAGGCGGCGTATGGCGCCCGGTGCCCGGCGCACCACCTGCTCGACGGCGGCGGGGTCGCTGATGTAGTCGCCGGCCACCATGGTGTCGCGCACGTGCTTGTCGAAGGTATCTACCTCCATGTTGGTCACGGCGGCGATGCCGCCCTGCGCCTTGGCCGTATTGGCCTCTTCGATAGAGGTTTTGCAGACGAGGGCCACCTTACCTTTGCCCGAGGCGGCCACCTGGAGGGCGTAACTCATTCCGGCCACGCCGGAACCGATTACGAGGAAGTCGAATTTGCGTATCATTGTGTCAATGTTTTCGCGTCGTTATGCCCTGCGAAGTTACAGATTTTTGCGTTATACGCGCCGCCGCGGCGCTTTTTTCTGCGCTGCGGGGCACCTATCTATAAGAAAGTGCGTACCTTTGCGCACATTTCCGAACTATCATACCCTACAGATTATGAAAAAGTTTAAGTTCATGCTGCTGCTCGTGGCCCTGCTCTTCGGCTTCCATGCCGAGGCGCCGGCGCAGATGATGCAGCCGCTGCCCACCGACCCGGGCGTCCGCATGGGCAGACTGGAGAACGGTCTGACCTATTACATCCGCCACAACGCGCTGCCTGAGAAGCGCGTCAACTTCTACATCGCCCAGAAAGTGGGCTCGGTGCAGGAGGAAGACAGCCAGCGCGGTCTGGCCCACTTCCTGGAGCACATGTGCTTCAACGGCACCACCAACTTTCCCGGCAACAGCATCGTCAGCTACTGCGAGCGCATCGGCGTGAAGTTCGGTCAGGACCTCAACGCCTATACCAGCACCGACGAGACCGTCTATCGCATCAGCAACGTGCCCGTCAGCGAGAGCAACACCGACTCGTGCCTGCTCATCCTCCACGACTGGGCCGACGGCCTGCTGCTCCAGGATGCCGAGATCGACAAGGAGCGCGGCGTCATCCACGAGGAGTGGCGCATGCGTTCCAGCGCCATGATGCGCATGTACGAGAAGCTGCTGCCCGAGATTTATCCCGGCTCGCGCTACGGCCAGCGTCTGCCCATCGGCACGATGGAGGTCATCGACAACTTCAAGTATAAGGAACTGCGCGACTACTACGAGCGCTGGTACCGTCCCGACCTGCAGGGCATCGTCGTTGTCGGCGACATCGACGTCGATGCTGTCGAGGCCAAGATCAAGGCCATCTTCTCGCCCATCAAGATGCCCGAGAACGCCGAGCCTTACGTCCACTATCCCGTGCCCGACAACGCCGAGCCTATCTACGCCATCGCCACCGACAAGGAGCAGGCCACCGGCACCATCGCGCTCATCTTCAAGCAGGACGCCCTGCCCGAAGAGTTGGCCGCCAGTATGGGCAAGATTTTGATGGACATGTCCACCAGCGTCGTCACCAGCGTCCTCAACGAGCGTCTGAACGAACTGGCCAACAAGCCCGGCTGTCCCTTCATCGCCGCCCAGGCCGACTACTCCAACTTCATCCTCTCTAAGACCAAGGACTGCTTCATGGTCTATGTCGTGCCTAAGGCCGGTCAGGACACCGCCGCCGTACACGCCGTGATGGTGGAGGTGGAGCGTGCCGCCCGCCACGGCTTCACGCCGTCCGAACTGCAGCGCGCCAAAGACGAGTATGTCAACGCCATCGAGCAGCTCTACGACAACCGCGAGAAGCAGGAGCACGATTTCTTCGCCCAGCGCTGCATCCGCCACTTCCTGCAGAGCTATGCCATGCCCGACCTGTCCACCCAGTTCCAGATGACGAAGATGCTGGCTCAGCAGATTCCCGCCGACATGTACTCGATGATCATGAAGGACTATGCCGCCCACGTGGATAGCAACTTCATCTGCATGGCCATGTATCCCGAGAAGGAGGGTGTCGCCGTGCCCACAGCCGCCGACCTGCGCCAGGCCGTTGAGCGCGCCGCCGCCGAGGACATCCAGGCTTATGTAGATAACACCAAGAACGAGCCCCTCGTGGCCCGCCTGCCCAAGCCCGGCAAGATCAAGGGCGAGCGTCAGGCCGACTTCGGCTACACCGAATGGACCCTGGCCAACGGTGCCCGCGTCTATTTCAAGAAGACCGACTTCGACGACAGCAAGGTGCTCTTCTCGGCCGTCAGCCGCGGCGGACGCAGCCTCACCTCGGTGGCCGACTCGGCCAGCATCGCCATCTATGACGAGGCCATGGAGGCCGTCGGTCTGGGCGGCTTCACCTCCACCGAACTGTCGAAGGCACTCGCCGGCAAGCGCGTCAGCCTCCACGCCAGCCTCGGCGAGACCAGCGAAACGCTGGAAGGCGCCTCTACCCCCAAGGACCTCCGTACGCTCTTCGAACTGATCCACCTGCAGTTTGCCCCCGCCATGGACGACAGCGACGCCTACAACGCCTTCATCGAGGCCAAGAAGGTTTCGCTGCAGCAGGCTGCCGAGCAGCCCGTCATGGTATGGCTCGACACCGTGCGCAACGTCATCTCCAACTACCACCCCGGTGCCGTCCGCGCCTCGTTGGCCAACATCGACAAGGCCTCCTACGCCACCATCCGCCGCATCCACGACGAGCGCTTCAACGCCGGCGGCGACTTCGACTACTTCTTCACCGGCGCCATCGACACCGACTCGCTCCGCCTCTTCGTCGAGCAGTACATCGCACCCCTCAAGAGCGTGAAGAAACGCGAAGCCTACATGAACCGCCACATCGTGCCCCCCACCGGCAAGCTCAGCAAGGACGTGGTCATCAAGATGCAGACGCCCCAGGCCTACATGCTCCGCGTCTATACCGGTCCCGAGGCTTACAGCCAGAAGAAGGCCGAGGTGATGAACATGCTCGCCTCCATCCTGGACCAGCGCTACATCAAGAGCATCCGCGAGGAAGCCGGCTATGCCTACAGCGTATCGGCCAACGGCAGCCAAGACTTCGGTCTGAACCCCTCCTACATGCTCCAGGTAGTATGCCCCTTCAAGCCCGCCGCCCGCGACAGCGTCCTGCTGCTCATCGATGCCGACATTGACCGCATCGCCGCCGAGGGTGTCACGGCCGAGGAGATGGACAAGGTGACCAAGTTTGAACTGAAGGAACTGGACGACAACCAGAAGAAGAACGACTACTGGCATGGTCTGATTTCCGACCGCATCGTCGAGGGCATCGACCGCGGCACGGGTCGCGCCGACCTCATCCGCAGCATCACCAGCGACGACGTCAAGGCCTGCGCCCGCGACATCATCCGCGGCCGTGGCAACTGCGTCACCCTGACGCTCATGCCCGCCGACCTGAAGGAATAGGCGCCACGCCCTCTCCACGCCACATACCGCCGGCACAACCCCGTGCCGCCAACCTCAACGAAGCCCCTGCCGCATTTTCGCGGCGGGGGCTTCGCCGTTGACGGGGAATGCACTACCTTTGCAACGAAAAAGTATAGAATACTCCTAACCCCCAATATCAACCCACCGCCCTATGGAAGCCGTCAAAGAAAGTTGGAAAGCCAAAGGCTACATCGACGAGCCCGTCCCCGAGGGAACGGACCTCAAAGCCGCCATCCGACAACTGTGTAAAGAAAAGAACGCCGTCATCCTGGCCCACTACTATACCGAAGGAGACCTGCAGGACATCGCCGATTTCGTCGGCGACAGTCTGGCTCTGGCACGGCAGGCCGCACGCACCGAGGCCGACATCATCGTCATGTGTGGCGTCCACTTCATGGCCGAGACCAACAAGATTCTCAGTCCGGAGAAGAAAGTCCTCATCCCCGACCTCAACGCCACCTGCTCGCTGGCCGAGAGTTGTCCGGCCGACGCCTTCGCCGCTTTCGTCAAGGCCCACCCCGACCACAAGGTCATCTCCTACGTCAACACCTCCGCCGCCACCAAGGCCGTGACCGACGTGGTGGTGACCTCGGGCAATGCCCGCGAGATCGTGGAGAGTTTTCCGAAGGAGCAGAAACTCATCTTCGGCCCCGACCGCAACCTCGGCGCCTATATCAACAGCATCACGGGCCGCGACATGCTGCTCTGGGACGGTGCCTGCCACGTGCACGAGCGCTTCTCCACGGCCAAACTGGTGGCGCTGATGAAGGAGCACCCCGGCGCCAAGGTCCTGGTACACCCCGAGTGCAAGGGCCCCGTGGTCAAACTGGCCGACGTCGTGGGCTCGACGGCCGCCCTGCTGAAGTATGCCATCCAGAGCGAGGCCGACACCTTCCTCGTCGTCACCGAGAGCGGCATCCTGCACGAGATGCAGCGCCGCGCCCCCGGCAAGACCTTCATCCCCGTGCCGCCCGACGACAGCACCTGCGGCTGCAACGAGTGCAACTACATGCGCCTCATCACCCTCAAGAAGGTCTATAACAGTCTGCGCTACGAGTGGCCCGAAGTGCACGTCAGCGCCGACATCGCCGCTGCCGCCGTCAAGCCCATCGAGCGTATGCTCGACATCTCGGCCCGCTTGGGCCTGTAACCCCCTCCCTTGCCTATGCGTCTGCTCATTGACGACAAGATACCCTTCATCCACGGCCAGGCCGAACGTCTCGGCACCGTGCGCTACATGCCCGGCGCCGCCATCAGCCGTGACGATGCCATGCAGGCCGACGTCCTCATTGTCCGCACGCGCACCCGCTGCGACGCCGCCCTGCTCGACGGCACCCCCGTGCGCTTCATCGCCACCGCCACCATCGGCTACGACCACCTGGACCGCGACTACCTCAGCCGCGCCGGCATAGGCTGGGCCAACTGCCCCGGCTGCAACGCCACGAGCGTGGCACAGTATGTCGCCACGGCCCTGTTGCCCCTCATCGACAGCGGCCGGTTGCCCGAGCGCCCCACCGTGGGCATCGTCGGCGTGGGCCATGTGGGCACCGCCGTGGCCCTGCACCTGCGGCAGATGGGTTTCCCCCTGCTGCTCTGCGACCCGCCGCGCCGGGAGCGCGCCCGCCACGGCACACCCTGCGCCGCGCCCCACACCGCCATCGCCGACGACGCTTGCACGGCCACGATGGAACAGTTGGCGGCCGAGGCCGACGTCATCACCTTCCACGTGCCGCTGACCGACGGCGGCCCGTATGCCACGCGCCACCTGGCCGACGCCCGTTTCTTCGCCGCCCTGCAGCGCCGCCCCGTCGTCATCAACGCCGCCCGCGGTGAGGTGGCCGACAACACCGCCTGGGTCGAGGCCCTCGACCGCCATCTGACGGGCCCCGCCATCGTCGATACGTGGGAAAACGAGCCCCACATCCTCCCCGCCCTGCTCCGCCGCGCCTACATCGCCACGCCCCATATCGCCGGCTACTCGGCCGACGGCAAGGCCCGCGGCACGCAGATGGCCCTCGAGGCCGTGGCGCGCCACATGGGCTGCGCCGAGACCTTCGCCATAGCGCCGCCGCCACTGCCCGACGGTTTCCGCTATTGGCAGGGCACGCCCGAGGCCGACCTGCTGCGCCACCCCGCCCTGCGCCGCTACGACCCGCGCCGCGACAGCGAGGCCCTCAAAGCCTGCCCCGAGGCCTTCGAGCGCCTGCGCGGCGACTACCCCCTGCGCCGCGAATAAGGGCGGGCCGCGGCCCACGCTTCTTTGGCGCCGCGGCGCAAAACAATTTTGCCAACCCCCTTGGCAATCCGATTGCCAGCCGCTGGTAAAACGATTGCCAGCCGCTGGCAATCGCGTTGCCGGCCGCTGGCAATAAAATTCCCAACCCGCTTGGGAATCGCATTCCCAGCCGCTGGGAATCGTGTTCCCAGCCCTTGGGAATCGTGTTCCCAGCCGCTGGGAATCGGCGTACCCACCTTCCCCCTTCCTTTTCCTTCCCCTTTCCTTCATTCACCATCCCGCCCCCATGTCTCAGCCCTACCGGCCCGAACCGCCCCAAGCCTTCTTTCAGGCGTATGCCGACGCCGCCACGCGAGGCAGCGCCGCCGAGGGCTACGGCCGTATGGCGCAGACGTTCAATGAGTTTCTGCGTCAGCACACCGAGGCCGCGGGGATCCACTTCGCCGGCACCTTTGCCAAGACCGACCACCTGCTCAAGGCCCACGACGCCCCCGAGGCCCTGCGTGCCGCCGTGCATCAGGCCCGCATCCGCCTGCGGCGCCGCGCCCTCATCGACGAGGCCACGCTGGCTGAGGGCCGCCGCGCCGATGCCGCCGCGCTCTGCCACCTGGCGGCGCTGACCTGCGGCGTGGCCGTGCCCGAGAGCATAGCGCGCCTGCTGCCGCCCCCTGCCGCTGCGCCGCGCCGCACGGCGGTGAAGATGGCGGCCTGCGTACGCGCCGTCGTGGTGCGGCGCGATGACGCGCTGGTCTTCCTCCGCGCCGACGGCGACGAGGGGCGCACGCTATGCCTCGACCTGGCACGGCCGGCACGCGGCGCAGGCGGCCCGAACCGCCTCTATCTGGCGCCGATGCTGGCCGAGGGCAGGCAGGTGAACCTCATCGCCCCCGTGCTGCTGGCCGACGGCGAGCACGTCGAGGCCGAACTGGTGGTGCTCGAGCCGGACTATCTCATGGACGTATCGGCCGTCGCTGCCTGTGCCGAAGACTATGGCGACACGCCGCTGACGGCCCTTGTCCGCCGTCTGACGCCGCACGACGACACCGACGCCACACTGCTCGGTACGCTGGCGGGACAGTTGCTCGACGACGAGATGCGCCACGCCCCCGACGGCGCCCGCTATGAGGACAGCGTGAGCCGCTTCTTCCGCTACAAGCCGCTGGCGCTGCTCACCACGCCGCTCGAGGCCGACTTCCACCAGCGGGCGCGCCAACAGCAGCAGCACATACGCCGCGCCCTGACGCAGACGCTGCCGCAGGCGGTGCCGGGCTTCGACCTGCGCCACGCCATGGTGGAGCCGTCGTTCTTCTCCGAAGCGCTGGGCCTGCAGGGGCGTATGGACTTCCTGCAATGGGACGGCCGCGTCATCATGGAACAGAAGTCGGGCAAGTGCGGCTACCCCCAGCAGCGGCCCGACGTGCCGGTGCTGGCGCGCAAGCACTATGTGCAGGTGCTGCTCTACGTCGCCATGCTGCGCCACCTGCACGGCGCGCAGCCGGACCTGACGCACAACATGCAGGCCTTTCTGCTCTACTCGCGATACGCCGAGAGTCTGGAGGCCGTGGGCTATGCCCCGACGGTGGTGTTTGAGGCCATGCGCCTGCGCAACCGCATCGTGGGCATGGAGCACCACCTGGCCTCGGCGGGCTACGGCCTGCTCACCACCCTCACGGCCGACCGCCTGAACGAGAACGCCTGCCAGAGCCGCCTGTGGCGCGAATGGCAGCGGCCGGCCATCGAGCAGACGCTCACGCCGCTGCGCCAGGCATCGCCCTTGGAGCGCGCCTACTGTCTGCGCCTGCTGGCTTTCCTCTCGCGCGAACACCTGCTGGCCAAGACGGGGAATGCACGGAAGGAAAATTCGGGTTTTGCGGCCACATGGCACGACGCACCCGACGACAAGCGGGCGGCGGGAAACATCTACGACGGCCTGCACATGGTGGAGCCCGCGGGGAACGAAGGCGAAAGCGACGATGCCACGGACGGCGCGCCGCGCACGGTGACGCACGTGGTGCTGGCCTTCGGCGAACGGCCCGACGACGGCATGAGCAACTTCCGCACGGGTGACATCGTCCTGCTCTACCCCTATCGGCCGGGCGAGGAGCCCGACGTGCGCCGCACGATGGTGTTTCGCGCCACGCTGACCGACGTGCGCGACGGCCATATCCGGCTGACGCTGCGCGCCGAACAGACGGACGCCCGCGTCTTCACCATGCACCACGGCGCCCTGTGGGCCATCGAGCACGACTTCATGGAGGCGTCGTTCGCCCCGCTCTACCTCTCCACCCGGCATTTCCTCACCGCCCCGCAGGAGCGCCGCGACCTGCTGATGATGCAGCGCCGCCCGCGCACCGACGCCTCGCTGACGCTGCGCGGCTGCTACGGCGACTTCGACACGCTGACGCTCAGGGCACGCCAGGCGCGCGACTTATTCCTCATCGTCGGGCCGCCGGGGACGGGAAAGACGAGTTTCGGACTGGTGAACACGCTGCGCGAAGAACTGCATGACGCCGAGGCATCGGTGCTGCTCATGGCCTATACCAACCGCGCGGTAGATGAGATATGCAGTAAGTTGGCCGAGGCCGACCTGCCCTTCATCCGCCTGGGCGGCGCGGCGGTATGTCCGGCGCCCTACCGCCGCCATCTGCTGGGCGAACAGGCCACGGCGGCGGCCTCGCTGACGGCGATGAAGGCGGTGCTGCAGCGCACGCCCATCATCGTGGGCACGACGACGGCGGTGACGGCCTCGGCGGCCCTCTTTGCCGTGAAACACTTCACGCTGGCCATCATCGACGAGGCGTCGCAGATTCTGGAGCCCCACATCCTCACGCCGCTGTCGGCCACGCACCAGGGGCGGCCGGCCATCGACCGCTTCGTGCTCATCGGCGACCATAAGCAGTTGCCGGCGGTGGTGCAGCAGACGGCGCGCGAGAGCGCCGTGGAGGACGAGGCGCTGCGGGCCATCGGACTGACGGACTGCCGTCTGTCGCTCTTCGAACGCCTGCTGCACCGCTACGGCGACGACCCGGCGGTGTGCTACACCCTGACGCGGCAGGGACGTATGCACCGCGACATCGCCCTCTTCCCCAACATGGCGTTCTACGGCGGCCGCCTGCACACAGTGCCGCTGCCCCATCAGGAACGGCCTCTGCCGCCTATCGACGCCACGGCCATGGCACCGGCCGAGGTGCTGCTGCTGAGCCACCGCGTGCTCTTCATGGACGTGCCGCTGCCGCCGGTAGCCGTATCGGACAAGGTCAACACCACCGAGGCGGCCATCATCGCCGCCATCGTGGCGCGAATGCAGCGCCGCATGGGTGCGGCCTTCGTGCCGCAGCAATCGGTGGGCATCATCGTGCCCTACCGCCACCAGATAGCGGCCATACGCCGCGCCATGGAGCGCGAGGGGGTGACAGGGGCGGCAGACATCACCATCGACACCGTGGAGCGATACCAGGGCAGTCAGCGCGACACCATCATCTACGGCTTCACCGTGCAGCGCCACGCCCAACTGGACTTCCTCACCGAGCACACCTTCACCGAAGACGGCATGACCATCGACCGCAAACTGAACGTAGCGATGACGCGGGCCCGCGAGCACCTCTACCTCGTAGGCCACGCCCCGCTGCTGGCCCATATCGCCACCTTCGCCGCCCTCATCGACTTCTGCCGCGCCCGCCACGCCTTCTGCCGCGTCACGCCGGCCGGTTTTGCCGCGTGCAGATGACAGGTTTTGGCCTTTTTACGGCGCAGAAGAAAAAAAGGCCCACAGGGCTTGCCTTTTGTGATAGAAATTCCGTACTTTTGACTTCCTTTAGACCGATGTGCCCCGGCGTCAACGACACGCCCCCGTGCGTCCGGCGTCACCGCCCCCGTGCGTCCGGCGTCAGCGCCCCCGTGCGTCCGGCGTCAGCCGGCACGCCCCCTAACCCCAGCCTCTTCCCATGACCATCATCTCCTCCTATCACGTGCCCGTCATGCTTCACCCCAGCGTGGACGCCCTGGACCTGCAGCCCGGGGGAACGTATGTCGATGTGACCTTCGGCGGCGGCGGACACAGCCGCGAGATTCTGCGACGCATGGACGCCGGCGCCCACCTGTACAGTTTCGACCAGGATGCTGACGCCGAGCGCAATATCCCGCAGGGCGACAGCCGCTTCACCTTCGTGCGCAGCAACTTCCGCTTCCTGGCCAACTGGATGCGCTACTATGGCGTCGAAGCCGTGGACGGCATCCTGGCCGACCTCGGCGTGTCGAGCCACCACTTCGACGACGAGACGCGGGGATTCTCCTTCCGCTTCGATGCCCCGCTGGACATGCGGATGAATGCCCGCGACGGCATGACGGCAGCGCAGGTGGTCAACACCTACGACGAGGAGCGCCTGGCGGACCTGCTGCGCCTCTACGGCGAACTGAAAAACGGACGCCAAATGGCGGCGGCCATCTGCCGGGCACGGGCCAAGGGCGAGATGCGCACCGTGGCACAGCTCATCGAGGCGGTAGAGCCGCTCGTGGGACGCGACCGAAAGAAGAAGGACCTGGCGAAGGTATTTCAGGCTCTGCGCATCGAGGTGAACCACGAGATGGACGCCCTGGCGGAGATGCTCGAGGCGGCCAAGGACGTGCTGCGGCCCGGCGGACGGCTGGTGGTGCTGACGTACCACTCGCTGGAGGACCGCATGGTGAAAAACTTCCTCCGCGCCGGACGCATTGACGGCAAGCAGGAGCAGGACTTCTACGGCAACCGCCTGAGCGCCATGCGCCCGCTGGGTGGAAAAGCACTGACGCCATCAGCGGAAGAACAGGAGGAGAACCCAAGAAGCCGCAGCGCCAAACTGCGCGTCGGCATCAAGACAGAAGAGAAGTAGGCACACCGCCGTTTTACCCTCCCCCCCCCCCGAGAAACAACATACCACAACCGCGCCCCCTACCCAACCATGAAGCATAAAGAGAAAGAACAGTTGCCGGACGAACTGCTGGCGCGCGCCATGGCGCAAGCCGACAGCGACAGCGCCCCTGTGCGTCCGGCGTCAGCCGGCACGCCCGATGATAGTCAGGACGACGTACCCGCCGACGGCACGCCGGCAGAAGGACCGGCAGAAGGACCGGCAGAAGAACCGGCAGAAGGACCGGACGACGCCGATGCCCGGGCTGACCAAGCCGATGACGACGCCCCAACCGACGCCAAGGACAATGCGCCCACCGACCGCAAGACGCGGCGCAGACAACGCCGCAAGGAACGGGAGGAGCGGGCACGCGAGACCATCAAGCGCCTGACCGACATCGACGACGAGGAGGAGCACTTCACGCTGTCGATGCGCACGCTGGCCGGAGGCGACATCTTCGGCAGCCGCTTCTTCCACCGCCAAATCGGCTACCTGCTGCTGCTCACCCTGCTGGCCGTCATCTATGTCACCAACCGCTACGCCTGCCAACGCGAGGAGATAGAGCGCGAAAAACTCTGCGACATCCTATCCGACAGGCAGTTTAAGGCCTTCACGGCGCAGAGCGAACTGACCGAATACTCCATGCAGAGCAACATCGAGGCCAACCTCGCCGACACCACCCTGCAGGCTAACGTGCGGCCCCGGCTGCTGCTGCCCGTAGATAGTCTGGCGGACGAAGAATAGTATTCTTCCTCCCGCAACAGCCGCTACAACCTTTTCCCTACATCCCCTACTCCCCCGTCCACCACACGCCACAGTCTATGGATTTCCAGAGCAAAAAAATAATGCCCCGCTTCTCGCTCGTCGTCCTGCTGATGAGCATCGCCGGTATATGCGCCCTCGGCAAGGCCATCTACACCATGACAATAGGTCGCGAACGGTGGGTCAGCATGAAGAGCATTCTGGTCAAGGAAGGCCGCACACTGCCCGCCAAACGCGGCAACATCCTGGCCGCCGACGGCAGCATCCTGGCCGCCTCGCTGCCCGAATACAAGATATACATCGACTTCATGTCGTCCGAGAAAGACTCGCTGGCCAAAATAAAGGACCAAAAACTGCGCGACTCCATCCTGACCCACAAGGTGGATACCATCTGCGAGGTGATGCACGAGGTGTTTCCCGACATCATCCCCGACAGCCTCAAGGCGCATCTGCTGCGCGGACGCAAACTGAAGAGACGCTACTGGCCGGTATATGTAAACAAGGTGACAAAACTCAAACTTGGCCCCTACCAGAACCGCCAAATTTCCTACATCGAATACAGCAAAATACGGACGCTGCCCCTCTTCAACCGCAAGTCGAGCACAACATTCCTTAAGGTGGACTTGCGCCGCCGCCCCTACGGCGAGATGGCCAACCGCACCATTGGCTACTTCAAAGACTCGGCACGCTACGGCCTGGAACTGGCGTTCGACAGCATCCTGAGAGGCAAGCCCGGCCTGTACCACCGCCATAAGGTGATGGACAGCTACATCGACATCGTGGACCAGCAGGCCGAAGACGGCTACGACATACAGACCACGCTCGACGTGGGCCTGCAGCAGATCGTAGAAAAGGCCCTACGCCGACAACTGGACGAAAACGTCTGCACCTCGGCCCTCTGCGTCCTGATGGAGGTAGAGACGGGCGACGTCAAGGCCATCTGCAACCTGACGCGCCACGCCGACGGCAGCCACCACGAAGACACGCCGCTGGCCATCACCGACCTGTACGAACCGGGGTCGGTGTTTAAGCCGCAGTCGTTCCTCGTAGCCTTCGACGACGGAAAGATAAGCATGAACAACCACGTCGATACGGGCAACGGCATCTACAAGTTCGGCCGCGCGGCCATGAAGGACCACAACTGGAAGAACGGCGGCTACGGCGTACTCTCCGTGCCGATGATTATCGCCAACTCGTCCAACATTGGCGTGAGCCGCCTTATCGACAGCAACTATGGCGGCAACCCGCGCGCATTCGTGGATGGCCTCTACCGCATCGGCTCTGCCGAAGACCTGCAAGTGCCCATCCCGGGCTACCAAAAGCCGCGCATCCGCCGGCCGGGCGAGGGAAGCTACTGGGCCCGAACCACCCTGCCGTGGATGAGCATCGGCTACGAGGTGCAGGTGACGCCCATCAACACGGTGACGATGTACAACGGCATTGCCAACAACGGCCGCCTGATGCGCCCGCGCTTCGTCAAGGCTATCATGCGCGATGGGGTGGTGGTGCGCGAACTGCCCCCCGTGGTGCTGCGCGAACACATGGCCAAGCCCGAAGCCATACGCAACATACAGATATGTCTCGAAACCGTGGTCACCGACGGCGTGGGTAAGAAAGCACGCTCGAAACGCTTCGGCGTGGCGGGCAAGACGGGTACGGCACAGGTGCACCGCGGCGGACACAAGACGAACGAACTGTTCGTCACCTTCGTGGGCTACTTCCCCACCAGCAAGCCGAAGTACAGCTGCATCGTCTGCGTTCGCAAGAGCGGACCTGCCGGCGGCGGCTTGAACTGCGCTCCGGTGTTCCGCGAAGTGGCCGAGACGGTGATGTCGCTCGACAGCGTGGCCGACTACACCTCCACCCGCGACACCACGGCCCACGCCAAGGCCGTACACATCGCCGGCAACATGCGCTCCACCGACCGCCTGATGGCCATGCTCAGTATGCCGCAAGCCCCGCTGGCGGCAGGAAGCAGCGCATGGGGCACGTATGAATACCTCAACGGCCACGCCGTGGCCACACCGGCGACCGCCACGCCCGACAGCATCATGCCCAACGTCATGGGCTACGGCCTGCGCGACGCCATGGTACGCCTCGAGCAGATGGGACTGCGCGTAAAGTGTCAGGGCAGCGGCCGCGTAGCGGCACAGTCGGTACACGCCGGCGATAAGGTGAAACGCGGCACCACCGTCACGCTGACGCTTGAGCAGCCCAAGCACAAAGGCAAGAAGCCGGCAGCACCAAAGCCGGCGCCAAAGCCCGCCGCGCCCGACACCACCACGGCAAAGCCTGGGGCCAAGCCCGAGGCCAAACCACAAAAACCGGAGACAAAACCGAAAAACAAGGCTGAAGCCAAACCAAAGGCAAAGAGCGAAAACAAACCCAAGGCAAAGCCTACAGAACAGAAAAAGAAGAAGAAATCCTAACGATATGAAACTTGCGCAACTCTTAGAACGCGTCGCCATCCTCAGCAGCAAGGGGACGCTCGACGCAGAAATCACCGGCATCGAAACGGACTCGCGTCAGGTGAAGGCCGGCAACCTCTTCGTCGCCGTCAAAGGCACACAGACGGACGGACACGCCTATATCGACAAGGCCGTGGCCGCCGGCGCAGCCGCCATACTCGTCATGGACATGCCCGACGACGTGCCCGCTGACAGCGCCGTGACCTACGTTCAGGTGGCCGACACCGAAGCCATCGTCGGAGAGGTGGCCACCACCTTCTACGGCAACCCCACGGCACGCCTGCGCTTGGTGGGCGTCACGGGAACGAACGGCAAGACGACCATCGCCACCTTGCTCTACCACATGTTCCGCGCCATGGGCCACAAATGCGGCCTGTGCTCGACGGTATGCAACTATATCGACGGCGAGGCCGTGCCCACTGAGCATACCACGCCCGACCCCATCACCCTCAACCGCCTGCTGGCACGCATGGCCGACGCGGGATGCGAGTATGCCTTCATGGAGTGCAGTTCGCACGCCATACACCAGCACCGCATCGGCGGCCTGACCTTCGCCGGAGGCATCTTCACCAACCTGACACGCGACCACCTGGACTACCACAAGACCTTCGAGAACTACCGCGACGCCAAGAAGGCCTTCTTTGACGCCCTGCCGGCCACAGCCTTCGCCATCACCAACGCGGACGACCGCAACGGTATGGTGATGGTGCAAAACTGCAAGGCCGCCGTCCGCACCTACTCCACCCGCGCCGCGGCAGACATCAAGGGACGCATCGTCGAGGAGAGCATCGAGGGCATGCTCATCAGCATCGACGGCACGGAGGTGAGCGTGGCCTTCGTGGGCCGCTTCAACGTGTCGAACCTGCTGGCGGTCTATGGCGCCGCCCTCATGCTGGGCAAGGAGCGCGGCGAGGTGCTCCGCATCCTCTCTACGCTCAAGCCCGTCAACGGCCGCTTCGAGACCATACGCTCGCCCAAGGGATGCAGCGCCGTCATCGACTATGCCCACACGCCCGATGCCCTGGCCAACGTGCTGACGGCCATCAACGAGGTGGTCAACGGCAAGGGACAGGTCATCACCGTATGCGGCGCCGGCGGCAACCGCGACAAGGGCAAGCGCCCCCTCATGGCACAGGAGGCAGCCAACCGCAGTGACCGCGTCATCATCACCAGCGACAACCCGCGCTTCGAGGAACCGCAGGACATCATCAACGACATGCTGGCCGGACTGGACGACACGCAACGTCAGAAGGTCATCGCCATCACCGACCGACGCGAAGCCATACGCGCCGCGGCCATGATGGCGCAGAAGGGCGACGTCATCCTCATCGCCGGCAAGGGCCACGAGCCCTACCAGGACGTCAAGGGCGTCAAGCACCACTTCGACGACCACGAGGAGGTACGCGCCGCCTTCGGCATAGCCTAACATTTCACAAGATCCAAGGTCCACAATCTCCGAGACTCACATCTCACAACGATTCAGACATCCTCTATCATGCTGTATTATCTCTTCCGCTTCCTGGAGCAATGGGGCGTGCCCGGCTCCAACATGTGGTCGTACATCTCGTTCCGCTCGCTGCTGGCCCTGATTGTCGCTCTCATCGTCTCGGCATGGTTCGGCGAGTACTTCATAAAATGGATGAAACGCCACAACATCACCGAGGTGCAGCGCGACGCCAAGATCGATCCCTTCGGCGTACAGAAAATCAACGTGCCGTCGATGGGTGGCATCATCATCATCGTGGCCATCCTGGTGCCCTGTCTGCTGCTGGGACGACTGCGCAACATCTACATGATTCTGATGCTCGTCAGCCTGGTATGGCTCGGCGCCCTGGGCTTCATCGACGACTATATCAAAAACTATAAGAAGAATAAGGCCGGTCTGCCGGGCAAGTTCAAGATTCTCGGGCAGGTTCTCCTCGGCCTCTTCGTCGGCCTCGTGCTCTATGCAAGCCCCGACGCCAAAATCAGGGAGAACGTCGAGGTGCAGTATGAAGGCGGCACGCGCACCGAGGTGGTGCACAAGAGCGAGGCCGTCAAGAGCACCAAGACCACCATCCCCTTCCTCAAGAACAACAATCTTGACTACACGGAGATGATGGCATGGTGCGGCGACTACAAGGGCATCGCCGGATGGATTCTCTTCGTCATCATGACGGTCATCGTCATCACCGCCGTGAGCAACGGCGCCAACCTCAACGACGGCATGGACGGCATGGCGGCGGGCAACAGCGCCATCATCTGTATAGCGCTCGGCATATTGGCCTATGTGTCGAGCCATATCGAATATGCGGCCTACCTCAATATCATGTACATCCCCGGTTCGCAGGAACTGGTCATCTTCATCTGCGCCATGGTGGGCGCGCTCATCGGCTTCCTGTGGTACAACGCCTACCCCGCACAAATCTTCATGGGCGACACGGGCTCGCTGACCATCGGCGGCGTCATCGCCGTGCTGGCCGTCATCATCCACAAGGAACTGCTGGTGCCCATCCTCTGCGGCGTCTTTCTGGTGGAGAGCCTCAGCGTCATCCTGCAGGTGCGCTACTTCCAGACGGGCAAGCGCAAGGGCGTATGCCGGCGCCTGTTCAAACGAACGCCTATCCACGACAACTTCCGCATGCTGCCCGAACAGCTCGACCCCAACTGCCACTACGTCCTGCGCAACTGGCCGCACGGCGCCTGGCACGAGTCGAAAATCACGGTGCGCTTCTGGATTGTCACCATCATCCTGGCCGCCACGACCATCATCACGCTTAAGATAAGATAACAGACTAAGATTCAAGATACGCTTTTATGAAGTTCATCGCTTTGGGAGCCGCCGAGAGCGGCGTAGGCGCCGCCATACTGGCCCGCGACAAGGGCTACGACGTATTCGTATCAGACATGGGGAGCATCAAGCCCCGCTACAAGCAGATGCTCGACGCCGAGGGCATAGCCTGGGAAGAGGGCGGCCACACGGCCGAACGCATCCTGCAGGCCGACCTGGTGGTCAAGAGCCCGGGCATCCCCGACACGGCACCCATGGTGGCGGCGCTGCGCGAACGCGGCGTGCCGGTCATCAGCGAGATTGAGTTTGCCGCTCGCTACACCGACGCCCGTATGATCTGCATCACGGGAAGCAACGGCAAGACCACGACGACGAGCCTGGTCTATCACATCTTGAAAAACAAGGCCGGCATGGACGTGGGGCTGGCGGGCAACATCGGCCACAGCCTGGCGCTGCAGGTGGCCCGCGAACCGCACGCCGCGTATGTCATCGAACTGTCGTCGTTCCAGCTCGACGGCATGTACGACTTCCGCGCCAACGTGGCCGTGCTGCTCAACATCACGCCGGACCATCTGGACCGCTACGGCTTCGTCATGCAAAACTACGTCAACTCGAAGATGCGCATCATGCAAAACCAGCAGGCGGGCGACACCTTCATCTACTGGACGGGCGACCAGCACATCCCCCACGAACTGTCGCTGCGCCCCACGGCGGCGACGGTCCTGCCCTTCTCCGACGCACCCGAGGCGGGCTCGACGGGCTATGCCGACGACGGCACGTTCCGCCTCACCGCCCCCGTGCCCTTCACCATGCCGATGAGTCGCTTCTCGCTGCCGGGCCTGCACAACCTGCGCAACGGACTGGCGGCGGCACAGGCGGCGCTGGCCGCCGGCGCCCCGGCCGAGGCGGTAGAGGCCGGTCTGGCCGACTTCCCCGGCGTGGAGCACCGTCTGGAGCGCGTGGCCACCGTCGGCGGCGTGCACTATGTCAACGACAGCAAGGCCACCAACGTCGATGCCTGCCACGTGGCCCTCGAGGCCATGCCGGCGCCCATCGTGCTCATCGTCGGCGGCAAGGACAAGGGCAACGACTATGCCGACATCCTGCCGCTGGTCAAGGAGAAATGCCGCGCCGTGGTCTATCTCGGTGCCGACAACAGCAAACTGCACGCGGCGTTCGACGGCCTGGGCCTGCCCATCGCCGACACGGCCTCCATGGCCGACTGCGTGGCGGCCTGCGCCCGTCTGGCCCACGAGGGCGACACCGTGCTGCTCAGCCCCTGCTGCGCCAGCTTCGACCTGTTCCGCAACATGGAAGACCGCGGCGAGCAGTTCAAGGAGCGCGTCAAGGCCCTGGGCTGACGGCATGCCTCCCGCGCTGACGGCGCCAAGCCCCTGTGCGTGATGGCATCAGCCGTCACGCCCCCTCGTTACTTCCTCTATTATTCACCGAAACGTAAAACCTTCTCTCTCGTGCCAATCACTTCCAAACGCGTGTTTCAAGGCGACATCGTGGTCTGGGTCATCTTCTTCCTGCTGTGCATCATCTCGCTCATCGAGGTGTATAGCGCCGCCGCCACCCTGACTTACAAGAGCGGCGACTACATCGCACCGCTGATCAAGCAGGCCGGTTTCCTGGGCTTCGGCACCATCGTCGTCTGGTTTTTCCACAGCGTACCCTGCCGTTTCTTCCGTCTCATCCCCATCCCGGGCTGGATACTGAGCATCGTCCTGCTGTCGCTGACCTTTGTGGTCGGCACCACAGAGAACGAGAGTTCGCGCTGGATAAACATCGGTTTCCAGTTTCAGCCTTCCGAACTGGCCAAGGGCACGGCCGTCATCGGCACGGCCTTCTTCCTGTCGATGGAGCGCACAGCGCAGGGGGCCAGTCCGCGGGCGCTGAGTTATATCCTCACGTTCACGCTGCCCATCATCCTGCTCATCTTCCCCGAAAACTTCTCCACAGCAGGCCTGCTCTTCGCCACAATATACCTCATGCTGTTCATCGGCCGCATTCCCATGCGCCAGATGGGCCGCCTGACGGGCCTCATGGTGGCCATCGGCGCACTGGCCATAGCCTTGGTGACGATTCTGCCGCAGAAGACGCTCGACTCGGTCAATTTCCTCCACCGCTTAGACACGTGGAAAGGACGCATCATGGGCGCCACGCCCGAGGCGGAAATGAACGATACCATCTATCTGCGCACCCACAAGCAGGAGGCACATGCCGCCATCGCCATCGCCACGAGCAACGTGGTGGGCAAACTGCCGGGCAACTCGGAGGAGCGCGACCACCTCTCGCAGGCCTTCTCCGACTTCATCTACGCCATCATCATCGAGGAGATGGGCATCGAGGGCGGTCTGCTGGTCGTCGTGCTCTACATCGTGTTGCTGGTACGAGCGGGACGCATAGCGAGCCGGTGCGAGCGAAACTTCCCGGCCTTCATGGCCATGGGCCTGGCCATCATGCTGGTGATGCAAGCCATGATCAACGTGCTGGTGGCCACGGGCATCGCCCCCGTCACAGGACAGCCGCTGCCGCTCATCAGCCGCGGCGGTACCTCCACGCTGGTCAACTGCGCCTACATCGGCATCATCCTCAGCGTCTCGCGCTATGCACGCAAGGTGCCGGAAGAGAACGACAAGGCGAAGGTCAACGCCCTGACAGCAGATGCCGGAAACAGCGGCAATGACGGGAATGACGCCAAGCCAGACGCCGACACCGACGCGCACCACGAAGCCTTTACCGACAACAAGGGCATGGCCTGACAGCCCCCCTATCCCCTTTCACGCTCTATCTACGCTCTCCACTCTCCCCACACAGCATGAAACAACGACTCTTCTCCTTGCTGCTGGCTCTGCTCACGCTATGCCCCGCAGCCATCGCCGCCAAACGCCCCCGCGTGTGCCTCGAAACCTCGCTGGGAAAGATTGTCATCGAACTCTTCAACGAGACGCCGCGACACCGCGACAACTTCCTCAAACTGGTCCGCGAGGGCTACTACGACGGCCTGCTCTTCCACCGCGTCATCGAGAACTTCATGATACAGACGGGCGATCCCGACAGCCGCAATGCCCCCGCGGGCAAAAAACTGGGCGAGGGCGGACCGAACTACACCCTGCCCATCGAGATTGGCCTGCCCTACTTCTTCCACTGCCGCGGCGCCGTGGCGGCCGCACGCGAGGGCGACGAGGTCAACCCGAAGCGCGAAAGCAGCGGCTCGCAGTTTTATATCGTATGGGGCAAGCGCTACTCGACGGCCGAACTGCAGAAAATGCGCCAGCATGTGCAGGACATGACGGGCGGCGCGGCCGATTTCACCGAGGAGATGGAGAACACCTACCGCCGCGACGGCGGCACGCCCTTCCTCGACGGACAGTACACGGTATTCGGCCGCGTGGTCAAGGGGCTGAAAATCGTAGACCACATACAGCAGGCCGACACCGACGCCAACGACCGCCCCATGACGGACATACGCATCATCCGCGCCACCATCATCGGCGGCAAGAAACAGTGAGGCGGGCGGCATGACGCCCATCTGAACAAAAATCGCTAACTTTGCCTGCAACTATGGCAGACGACACTTTCGACATACGTTCCACGCAGCAGCCGACGGCCAAGTCGGACCGCGACTTTGAAAACGCCCTGCGACCGCTGGCCTTCGAGGACTTCAGCGGACAGCAGAAGGTGGTGGACAACCTGCGCATCTTTGTCGAGGCGGCCAAATACCGCGGCGAACCGCTGGACCACACACTGCTCCACGGACCGCCGGGACTGGGCAAGACGACGCTGTCGAACATCATCGCCAACGAGCTCGGCGTAGGGTTCAAGGTGACCTCGGGGCCCGTCCTCGACAAGCCGGGCGACCTGGCAGGCCTCCTCACGGGCCTCGAGCCGAACGACGTGCTCTTCATCGACGAGATACACCGCCTGGCACCCGTCGTGGAGGAATATCTCTACTCGGCCATGGAGGACTATAAGATAGACATCCTCATCGACCGCGGACCGGCAGCACGCTCCATACAGATTGATCTCAACCCCTTCACCCTTGTCGGCGCCACCACGCGCAGCGGCCTGCTCACGGCACCGCTGCGTGCCCGCTTCGGCATCAACCTGCACCTGGAGTATTACGATACGCAGACGCTCTCGGCCATCCTCCACCGCTCGGCATCCATCATGGGCGTGCCGATGAGCATCGAGGCGGCGGCCGAGATAGCCTCACGTTCACGCGGCACACCGCGTATCGCCAACGCCCTGCTGCGCCGCGTGCGCGACTTTGCACAGGTCAAGGGCAACGGACGCATCGACATGCAGATTGCCCGCTATGCCCTCGAGGCGCTCAACATCGACCGCCACGGACTGGACGAGATTGACAACAAAATTCTCACCACCATCATCGACAAGTTCAAGGGCGGCCCCGTGGGCCTCACTACCATCGCCACGGCCATCGGCGAGGACGCCGGCACGCTGGAGGAGGTGTATGAGCCTTTCCTCATCAAGGAGGGCTTCCTCAAACGCACACCGCGTGGCCGAGAGGTGACGGAGGCGGCATACATCCATCTGGGGCGTCAGCCGCGGGCACCGCAGCCCTACCAGCCCTCGCTCTTCGACTGACTTATCCTCTATCGCATGATAACCTACCAAACCATCGACATACGCATGCCGGCCATCGCCCGCCGCGAAGTGACGCGCTGGGTACGCGCCGTAGCGGCCACCTACGGCAAGACCGTGGGCGACGTGGCCTACATCTTCTGCGACGACGAGAAAATTCTCGAGGTCAACCGCCAGTACCTTCAGCACGACTACTACACGGATATCATCACCTTCGACTATACCGAGGCCAACCGCATCGGCGGCGACCTCTTCATCAGCGTCGATACCGTGCGCACCAACGCCGAGGGGCTGGGCAAGGACTACAGCGACGAACTGCACCGCGTCATCATCCACGGCATCCTGCACCTCTGCGGCATCAACGACAAGGGACCGGGCGAACGCCAGGTGATGGAGGCGGCGGAAGACCGCGCACTGGCCCTCCTGGCCGACATGCGCCGCACCGAACAACCATAAACACCCATAGAAACTCTATAAGCTCTAGAAAATCTAGAGAATCTAGAAAATCTAGCCCCCAGAACAAACAATACACACAGACCATATGAACTTTGTAGACGAATTGCGGTGGCGCGGTATGCTCCACCAAATGATGCCGGGCACGGAGGAACTGCTGGCCCGCGAACAAGTGACGGCTTACGTGGGTATCGACCCCACGGCCGACTCGCTCCATATCGGGCACCTCTGCTCCGTCATGATGCTCCGCCATTTCCAGCGCGCCGGACATAAGCCCCTGGCGCTCGTCGGCGGTGCCACGGGCATGATCGGCGACCCCTCGGGCAAGAGCGCCGAGCGCAACCTCCTCACCGAGGAGACGCTGCGCCATAACGTCAGCTGCATCAAGGCCCAGCTGGCCCACTTCCTCGACTTCAACTCGGACGCGCCCAACGCTGCCGAACTGGTCAACAACTACGACTGGATGAAAGACTTCTCCTTCCTCGACTTCGCACGCGAGGTGGGCAAGCACATCACCGTCAACTATATGATGGCCAAGGACAGCGTCAAGAAGCGCCTCAACGGCGAGGCACGCGACGGCCTCTCGTTCACCGAATTTACCTACCAGCTGCTTCAGGGTTACGACTTCCTGCACCTCTTCCGTGAGAAGAACTGCCGCCTCCAGATGGGTGGCTCTGACCAGTGGGGCAACATCACCACGGGCACCGAACTCATCCGCCGCACGCTGGGCGCCGAGGCCGAGGCCTTCGCCCTGACCTGCCCGCTCATCACCAAGGCCGACGGCCGCAAGTTTGGCAAGACAGAGGAGGGCAACGTATGGCTCGACCGCCGCTACACCACGCCCTACAAGTTCTACCAGTTCTGGCTCAACGTGGGCGACGACGAGGCCGAACGCTACATCAAGATCTTCACCTCGCTGAGCAAGGAGGAAATCGACGCCCTCATCGCCGAGCACCGCACGGACCCCGGCCGCCGCATCCTGCAGAAGCGTCTGGGCGAAGAGGTGACCTGCATGGTCCACTCGCGCGAAGACTACGAGATGGCGGTCGAAGCCTCGGGCATCCTCTTCGGCAAGGCCACGAAGGAGAGCCTGCTGCACCTCGACGAGGCCACGCTGCTGAGCGTCTTCGACGGCGTACCGCAGTTTGAGGTGGACCGCAGCGCGGCCATCGGCGCCAAGGCGGCCGACCTCCTGGCCGAAACCACCAAGTGCTTCGCCAGCAAGGGCGAGATGCGCAAACTCGTGCAGGGCGGCGGCGTCAGCCTCAACAAGGAGAAACTGCAGGCCCCCGACCGCGTCATCGAAGAGACCGACCTCATCGGCGGCAAGTACATCATCGTACAGCGCGGCAAGAAAAACTACTTCCTGCTCATCGTCAGATAACACCCCTGCCTGCGGCGGCCCGCGGTGCGCATACACCCAGCGCGCCACCGGCCGCCGCAGCGTTTTTTTATCACGCACAAACACACTGCTTACTCCATGAAAATTGCTCTCATCGGCTACGGCAAGATGGGCCACATGATAGAACGCATAGCCCGTCAGCGCGGCCACGACATCGTGTCCATCATCGACATCGACAACCGCGACGACTTCGACAGCGACGCCTTCCGCAGCGCCGACGTCGCCATCGAGTTTACCACCCCCACCGCGGCCTACGACAACTACGTCCGCGCCTTCGCTCAGGGCGTCAAGGTGGTCAGCGGCTCTACGGGCTGGCAGAAGGAGCACCTGGACGACGTCAAGCGCCTCATCGCCGAGGGCAACACCCTGTTCTGGGCATCCAACTTCTCGGTGGGCGTGGCCATCTTCGCCGCCGTCAGCCGCTACCTGGCACGCATCATGAACGCCTTCCCGCAGTATGACGCCACCATGGTCGAGACGCACCACGTCCATAAACTCGACGCCCCGAGCGGCACAGCCATCACCCTGGCCGAGGGCATCTGCGCCAATCTCGACCGCAAGGCCACATGGGCCATGGGCACCCTCACCGCGCCCGACGGCAGCGTCAGCGGCACCACCGACGTGCCGGCCGACCGCCTGCGCATCGACGCCATACGCCGCGGCGAGGTGCCGGGCATCCACTCCATCACCTACGACAGCCCGGCCGACTGCATCACCATCACCCACGATGCCCACTCCCGCGAAGGCTTCGCCCTCGGCGCCGTCCTCGCCGCCGAATATACGCTGACACACCAGGGCCTGCTCTCTACCGACGACCTCTTCTCCTTCTAACGCCACGCCATGTCCGACACCAACACCTCTCCCAACACCAACGCCACCGGCACCACCACCGGCACAGCCCCCACGCCCGCTGACGGCGGACGCCTGACGCCACGCCGCAAGGGCTGGCTGAAATTTGCCTTCTGGGGCACGCTCTACCTCCTCTTCCTCCTCTGGGTGGGCTCGTGGATGGGCCTTCTGGTCCTGCCCTTCATCTTCGACGCCTTCGTCACGAAGCGCATACCCTGGACGTGGTGGAAACAGTCGCCCAACCCCGTCGTGCGCGTCGTCATGAGTTGGGTGGATGCCATCGTCTTCGCCCTCGTGGCCATCTACTTCATCAACCAGTTCTTCTTCCAAAACTTCGTCATCCCCTCGTCGTCGCTGGAGAAGACGCTGCTCACGGGCGACTACCTGCTGGTGTCCAAACTATCCTACGGCCCGCGCATCCCCAACACCCCGCTGGGCATGCCCCTCACGCTCAACACCATGCCCGTCACGGGCGGCAAGAGCTACCTCGACTGGCCCCACTGGGCCTACCGCCGCGTCCGTGGTCTGGGGCAGGTGGAGCTGAACGACATCGTCGTGTTCAACTATCCCTCCGGCGATACCGTGGCGGCCAACTATCAGAACCAGGACTTCTACACCCTCTGCTACGGCATCGGCGCCAGCCTCGGCCAACAGATGGGACAGTACAAGGCGCTCACGCCTTCCACCCCCATCGCCGAGCAGCAGACCGAATATGCCCGCCGCTATGCCCTGGGCCGCCAGTACATCGCCGCCAACCCCGGCGAGTTCGGCCGCATCATGAGCCGTCCCTGCGACCGCCGCGACACCTACGTCAAGCGCTGCGTCGGCCTGCCCGGACAGCGCCTGCAGATACGCCACGACACCATCTTCCTTGACGGCAAGCCCAACGTCCAGCCCGAGCATGTGCAGTATCGCTACGACGTGCAGTTCCTCTGCCCTCTTGACGAAGAGACCATCCGCGAACTCGATATCACGCAGGAGGAACTGGGCTATGCCACCGGCGGTCAGGGATTCCCCATGACCGACGCCGTCAAGCAGACCCTCGTCGAGCGCGGCATCATCGCCCCCAACCCGCCACGCTTCCCGCTGGCACAGGGCGACGAACTCTTCCCGCTCAACATGGCCAAGACATGGACCACGGCCAACTATGGTCCCGTATGGATTCCGCGCCGCGGCGCCGTGCTGCGCCTCACACCGGCCAACCTGCCCATCTACGAACGTTGCATCCGCGTCTATGAGGACAACGACCTGGAGGTGCGCGACGGCAAGATATACATCAACGGCGAGCAGACCGACACCTACCGCTTCAAGATGGACTACTACTTCATGATGGGCGACAACCGCGACAACTCGGCCGACAGCCGCTTCTGGGGCTTCGTGCCCGAAGACCATGTGGTGGGCAAGCCCCTGCTGGTATGGCTGTCGCTCTCGCCGGACTACGGCCTCTTCAGCGGCAAGATACGCTGGAGCCGCCTGTTCAAGTACGTGGGCAACATCAAGTAAGCCCACGCCCTCCCGCTCTCCTATCCCGACCGTCAGACCGTCTATGCGCCTCATCCGCCGCCGTGCGGGCCGGCACGTCGCCCCGCCCTGGCTGCGCAACGCCCGCCGCGCGCTGCGCCGCATCCTCTGGCCCGCCATCATCGCCGTGGGCCTGATGTGGACGGTACGCACCTTCGTCATCGGCCACTATGCCGTCACCACCTATGGCGACGGACTGGAGACGGGCGACCGCATCCTCGTTGACCGCCGCGCCTACGGCTGGCAGACGGCGGCCGGCAGTCTGGTGGGCTACCACTGTCTGGGCGAGCGTATGCCCGCCATGAACGACCTCATCGTCTATACCGACACCCTGGGACGCCCGCAGACGGGGCGCGTCAACGCCCTCCCCGGCGACACCATCTACCTGCCGCACTACGGCATCCTTCCGCCCCGCGTCCTCCGCGCCGGCGAGACCCTCGTGGCCCGCGAGCAAGTGGTGGGCCGCGTATGGGCCGTCACCTTCTCCATCATCCCCGACGCGCCCTTCTACCGCTGTCTCGACCCCCGGCGCTTCTTCGTCCGCATACGCTGATTCTTCTCCGCCTACGCTAAATCGGCGGCCTTCGCCAAGCCCTCTCCCGTCATCTTCCTCTTTCTATCCTCATCTTCCTATCCCCTGTGCGTCCCGTCCTCCTCACCTCGGCCTTCCTGCCACCCATACAGTACTTCGCCCGGCTCTATGCCGCGCCGACCATATATATGGAGCGGCACGACCACTACGTGAAACAGACCTACCGCAACCGCTGCCACATCGCCGGTCCCGACGGCATCCAGACGCTCACCATCCCCATCGTCCACGACGCCACGGTGCGGCAGACTACCGGCAGCGTGCGCCTGAGCGACCATGGCGACTGGCGCCGCCTGCACTGGCAGGCCCTGACCAGCGCCTACGACAACAGTCCGTTTTTCGAGGAATATGCGGCCGATTTGCGCCCCATCTACGACGCGGGGTATGAATACCTATCCGACTTTAACGACGCGCTCTGCGGGCAGATATGCCGCCTTCTCGGCCTTACGCCGACCATCATCCCCACCACATCCTATGCCGATGCCGCAGCCCTCGGCGCCGACGACCTGCGCGAGGCCATCCGTCCCAAGCGCCCGTGGCAGGACGACGCCGCCTTCCGCGCCGTGCCCTACTATCAGGTCTTCGCCGCCCGCACGGGCTTTCTGCCCAACCTGAGCATCATCGACCTGCTCTTCAATATGGGCCCCGAAGCCCGCCTCATCCTCCGCGAGAGCATAATGGCGTAGTGAGAGAGGTTGCAAAATTACATCACGTACGCACCGCGCTTCACGTTGTCTCCGGTTGTGCAAGAGGCGTTGCTCCAACTTGCACCCTCAATCACGCAGATGGACGTAGCAACACCACATGCCGATTTTGAGCCTCACTTGCCGCCTTTTATCCGGTTGCAATTTCTGCAAAGCATGTAACCCAACTTCAACGCCGCATACTATTTTCAGTCTCCATTCAGCCTGATTCGCGCACGCTCATACGTACAATACATTGAGCAACCATGCCCACTCTCTGCATAGTCCTTGCCAATGGTCTTTGTAATACCCACAGAAGTGGAATTTGTAGACATGGCACCGGGAGCGCAGCTTAGTAGTGCCATGTCCATTGACATGGCACTGGGGCGCAGCCGCGTTTTTTTTCGGCAAAGAATAGGTGTCGCGGCCGACGCCGCGACGCGTGCTGAGTGCCACGTCAATGGACATGGCACTACTACGCGGCCTCACCCATTGACGTGCCATTCCCGGCGCAGCCGCGTTCCTGCGGCAAAGAAAAGGCGTCGCGGCCGACGCCGCGACAAGAACTGAGTGCCACGTCAATGGACATGGCACTACTACGCGGCCTCACCCATTGACGTGCCACTCGCGGCGCAGCCGCGTTTGTCCATAGCCTACGGTCGCTTGCCGCTGGGTTATGAACTCTCCCTCCTGCGGAGGTCGAGGGATGGCCTTCAGCCATCCTGCGCCTCAAACCGCGTTGTGGCCGTCTCCGCTGCCAGAATGTATCCACGTTACAAAAACGAAATCTGTAGTACCCACGCGAAAATCGCCAAAACGCAACGACATGACGTGCAAATAATATCGGAAAACAGACGTTGAAATTGGACTAATAATATACACGACAACATAAACAACGG
>JALEZQ010000101.1 GCA_022772475.1 Bacteroidales bacterium
CTCGTCCTTTGCAGCTATCTCAGAGAACTCCATCATCAGGTCATCTCTTGTCAGCGACTTGGCAATGCCGTTCCACTTACGCATAGTCACCCGTATCTGAAAGTCAAAGCAAATCTTGTAGGTTTTCAGAATGACGAAGAATAAGGCAATCTTCTGATTGTGCTCCTCCATCATCTTGTAGTCATCCCAAAAGCTGACTGGCATTGTGTCATAGCGTCGGGCAATCTCGCGGATGTTGTTCTTACGTGACTTCTCTGCGTTGATATGAAGAATATGGTTGTTAACCATTTCTTCCTTCAACAGCGTGACACGGTTGTCGGATTGGAGCAGGGGCAGCAACAGGTTGGTCTCCTCGAAAAGGAAACCTCCGCCTGTGATGGCTGCTGTGTAGGGACTTTGTATCCTCTTCATCATTCTTTTTATAATTTGCTAATCTACAACAGAACAGAGCAGTCAATCTGCACTATATCATAATTTTGCCCCTCCGGTATTCACTTACCAATGCAAAACCCTGAGAATATGCGCTGGAGGGTGGCGTCGGTGGTGATTTCGCCGGTGACGGAGGAGAGGTGGTGGATGGCGTCGCGCAGGTCTTCGCTGACCAGATCGGCGGGGAGGCCGGCGTCGAGGGCCTGGAGCATGCGCAGCAGGGCATCGTGGGCGTGGACGAGGCTGTCGTGGTGGCGCGCCTCGGTGATGATGACGGCCTCGTCGGTGGGGTGGGGCAGATGGGCGGCCAGGGCGTCGCGCAGGCGGCCGATGCCCTCGGCGGTGTGGGCCGATATGGCCAGGATGGGCGTGCCGGCGGGAAGATGGGGCGAGAGGGTGGCGACGAGATGGTCGGGGGAGGAGATGGCGGCGTCGGGCAGCAGGTCGGTCTTGTTGATGACGGCGATGAGGGTGGCGCCTTCGTGGCAGAGCGCGGTGATTTCGGGGACGAGGGCGGCGGCATTCCCGACCGCGGTGGCGTCGATGACCCATACGATGAGGTCGGCATGGGCGGCGCGCCGGCGGGCGCGTTCCTGACCGATGCGCTCGATGGCGTCGGTGGTCTGGCGCAGGCCCGCCGTGTCGATGAAGCGGCAGGTGATGTCGGCGATGACGGCTGTGCATTCGATGGTGTCGCGCGTGGTGCCGTGGATGTCGCTCACGATGGCGCGCTCCTCACCGACAAGGGCATTGAGGATGGTCGATTTGCCCGCGTTCGTCTCGCCGATGAGCGCCACGGGGACGCCGCGCTTGATGGCCTGGCCGATGCGGAAGGTGGCGGCCAGGGCGGCGATGCGATGGCAGGCTTTGTCGGCGAGCCGGCGCAGGTCGTCGCGTGAGGCGAACTCCAGGTCTTCGTGGTCGGAGAAGTCGAGTTCGAGTTCGAGCAGGGTGTTGAGGTGGAGCATCTGTTCGCGCAGGGTATGCATCTCGGTGGTGACGGCGCCGCGCAGTTGGTTGAGGGCTACGCGGTGGGCTGCGGCATGGCGTGCGGCGATGAGTGAGGCCACGGCTTCGGCCTGTGTCAGGTCCATCTTGCCCGCCATGAAGGCGCGGCGGGTATATTCGCCCGGCTCGGCCAGACGGCACCCTTTGCTGCACAGGGCTTGCAGGATGGTCTGGATGATGTAGGGTGAGCCGTGGCAGGAAATCTCGGTGGTGTCGTCGCCGGTGTAGGAGTGGGGTGCGCGGAAGAGGCTCACCAGGACGTCGTCGATGACGTCGTTGCTGTCGCCGGCCTGATGGAGGACGCCATAGACCACGCGGCCGGCCGGCGTTTGGGCCAGGGGGCGGCCGTTGTGGGCGCTGAACAGCAGGTCGGTGATGGCGATGGCGTCGGGGCCCGAGACGCGGATGATGCCCAGGGCGCCGCCGGGCGCGGTGGCGCAGGCGCAGATGGTGGACGTAGGCTGCATGAGGTGGGGGAGGGAAGAAATAGGAAAAACGGTGAAGGTTATGCCCTTATGCTTTACGGGGCGTGCACGCAATGGTGCACGCCCCGTAGGTGTAAATATGGGAGAGGGGGGCAGGGCCGGTGTGCTCTGCCTTTCTCAGCATTTATCCCAGGTGTGCCGGGCGGTAGAGGTCGTTGACCGTCTTGACGGGGTTGAACGTGGCCAGCGGTACCTCGACGAAGATGGTGTTCCAGTCGCTCATGGCGCCGTTCCAGAGGCCGGGCAGTTCGAGCGCCTTGAGTTCTTTGCCATCCTTGCTCTTCTGCGAGATGAAGCCCGTGGCGGGGTCAACATACTTCTTGAGGTCGAAGGGCTGGTTCTTGTAGTCGCGTGTGGCGCATACCAGGTCAACGGGGTTGAAGTGGGTGCCTTTCTCGAAGAGGGCGCGCTTTTCGGGGTCGTTCATGTCAATCTGCGAGCTCTCGAGGATTTGCGGCGAGATGGTGCTGTCGGGGTTGTAGGCCAGGAACGGGCCGCCGCCGGCTTCGCCCTCGTTGCGTACCATACCGCAGACGCGGATGGGGCGGTTGAGCTTGCGCTGCAGGTAGATGGCCAGTTCGGTATCTTCGAGCATCTTCGTCTCGGGGTTCTTGGTGCAGAGCGTCTTCTGTACAAACTGCAGCATCTCGCGCAGCGTGTCCATGTTGTAGTTGCCGCTCTCCAGGCGTTCGAGGTAGGCGAACACCTGCTTCTGCACGCTCACCAGGATGCCCGCCAGCAGACGTTTGTACACGATGGTCGGCTCCTTGCAGCGGTCGTGCACCACGTTGTCGATGTTCTTGATGAAGATGACGTCGGCATCGATGTCGCCCAGGTTCTCGATGAGGGCGCCGTGGCCGCCGGGACGGAACAGCAGACTGCCGTCGGCCTGACGGAAGGGCTCGCCTTCGGGGGTGGAGGCGATGGTGTCGGTCGATGATTTCTGCTCAGAGAAGGAGATGTCGTAGCTGACGCCAAACTGCTTCTCCAGCGCGGGCACTTTCTCGCGCACCAGGGCGGTGAAGAGGTCTCGGTGCTCGGGCGATACGGTGAAGTGGAGGTGGACGATGCCGTCGGCGCCGCGGGCGTAGAGTGCGCCTTCAACAAGGTGCTCCTCAACGGGTGTGCGGTTGCCCTCGGCGTAGCGGTGGAACAGCAGGACGCCCTTGGGCTTGCGGCCGTAGGCCAGGCCTTCGTCGCCCAGCAGGGCGCGCACCACATCCTTTTGGCGGCCGGCGGCACAGAGGGCATCGATGCCCATGCCGTAGAGGCGCTGGCAGGCGGCGTCAAGCACTTCGAGATAGGGCGCTTCGTACAGGTGCTCGAAGAAGGTCTGCTCAAACTTGCTCTCCGGGGCATCGTGGTCGCTATTGACATAGGCGAAGAGGTCCTTGAACATACGGCTGGCGGCGCCCGAGGCGGGGACGAACTTCACCACCTTGTGGCTGCTGTCGGCGGTATATTCTTCCCATGCTTTCTGGTATTGCGCCATGGCCTCATCCGAGGCTTGCATGATGCCTTTCTCTACGCTGGCGGCAGCGTGGATGCGCAGATAGGGAAATCCCTCCTTGAGCTGCTGGAGCTGGTGCAGGAGTTGAGATTCGCTGATGCCCTTGGCTTGTAACTGGGCTTTGTCTTTTTCTGATAGCATAGGGAAATAAAGGTTATAGGGTTTGTGTATATCCTGAAGGGAAGGCGTTTGGCAGCGAAAGGGCGCAGGCTCGGCCTGCTGTCGCCACATGCCCGCCATGCAGCAAATTTATGTTTTTTCTTAGACATTGGGGGCATGGCGCGGGCAAAATTTGCCGCGTCCGCGGCTTTTTCACTCTCCGTGCGTGGCGTAGCGCATGTAGTCGGGCAGCGGGGGCTGCAGTGCCGCCTCGAAGCGCTGGCCCAGGAGGGTGCGCATCAGGGGCATGACGGCGTGCTTGAGGGCGCTGTCGTTGAGTTGGTGGCCGCCGTCGTAGCGCTGCGCGTGGGTGTAGTACTTGGTGAAGGTGGCGTAGGCATTGGCGGGGTTGACCGTGGTGTCGTTCGTGCCGAAGAGGCCGTAGCACAGGTCGCGGTCGGCCGGCGTGATGCCGTCAAACTGGTGGCGCTCCATGGCGTTGAAGTGGGCGATGGTGTCGCGGGTGATTCGGAAGGTCTTGGCGTGGTCCTTGCGCCCGTTGAGGAAGGGGTGCTCGCCCGTGCGCAGCACCTTGCTCATGGTGGACATACGGAAGGCGGGGTTGACGCAGATGCGCAGGTGGCCGTGCATCTGGGCGGCATACATGCCCCCCATGCTCGTACCCAGAACGATGTCGGGCTGCTCGCGCTCCACCAGGTCGGTGAGGAAGGGCAGCGCCTCGAGGGGGTCAACGGGGATGTCGGGGGCGATGACCTCGGCCGAGGGCAGCATCTTGCGTAGCAGTTCGACGGTGCCGCTGGCGCCCGACGAGGCAAAGCCGTGGAAGTAGATCAGTTTCATATCGTGTGGAAGTGTGTAAGGCAAAGTTACGTTGTTTCTGCGGAATGGGCAAGCCTTCTCCAAGTATTGCTGTGGGGTAGGAGACATTGGCGGCGGTTGACCCCCTGCCGCATGAACGAAACAGCCTTCCCGACGGCGCTGTCGTCGTCGGGAAGGCTGTAGAGGGTTGGCGGTCGTCGCCGGCGTCAGAAGCCGAAGTAGCGCTGGGCGTTGTCGTGGCAGATGTCGGCCACCATGCGCTCCACCTGCGGCAGGGCCTGGCTGGGGATGAGGCCCGCCTCGACGTCGCGGCCCAGCATGTCGCAGAGCAGGCGGCGGAAATACTCGTGGCGGGGGTACGAGAGGAACGAGCGGCTGTCGGTCAGCATACCGACGAAGCGGCTGAGCAGACCCTGACGCGACAGGGCGTCGATGTGGTTGCGCATACCGTCGAGCTGGTCGTTAAACCACCAGGCGGCGCCAAACTGCACCTTGCCGGGCACGCTGCCGTCCTGGAAGTTGCCCGTCATGGCCGCCACCACCTCGTTCTCGGCGGGGTTGATGTTGTAGAGGATGGTGCGCGTCAGCTGGCCGTCGCTGTCGAGGGCATCGAGCAGGTGGGCCAGGGCCTCGGCCGAGCGGAAGTCGCCGATGGTGTCGAAGCCCGTGTCGGGGCCGAGGGCGGCGAAGCGGCGGCTGTTGGTGTTGCGCAGGGGGCCGAAGTGGAACTGCTGTGCCCATCCGCGGCGGGCATTCATGCGGGCCAGGTCGAGGAGCAGCGCCGTCTGCAGGCGTTCGGCATCGTCGGCGCCGAGCGTCTGTCCGCTGCGGACGCGGCTGAAGAGTGTGGCGGCCTCGGCTGCGGTGCAGGCGGCGTCGGGCAGACGGCTCACGCCGTGGTCGGCCAGACGGCAGCCCTGCTCGTCGAAGAAGGCGTGGCGGCGGTCGAGGGCGGCGAGCAGGTCGGCATAGGTGGCGATATGCGTGTCGCTCACCTCGGCCAGACGGTCCAGATAGGTGTTGTAGGCTGCGGCGTCGGCCACGGCCATGGCCTTGTCGGGGCGCCAGGCGGGCAGCACCTTCACCTCAAAACCGCTCTCGGCGATGCGCTGGTGGTGCTCCAAAGTGTCGGTGGGGTCGTCGGTGGTGCATACTGTCTCCACGTGGTAGCGGCGCATGAACCGGCGTGCCGAGTAGGCCGGCGTGGCCAGCAGGGCGTTGCAGCGGGCGTAGATGTCGGCGGCGGTGTCGGGGCCGAGCAGGTCGGTGATGCCGAAGGCCGTGGCCAGTTCGAGGTGCGACCAGTGGTAGAGCGGGTTGCGCAGGGTGTAGGGCAGGGTCTCGGCCCATTTCTCAAACTTCTCCCGGTCGGTGGCGTCGCCCGTGATGTAGCGCTCGTCCACGCCGTTGGCCCGCATGGCGCGCCATTTGTAGTGGTCGCCGCCCAGCCACAGTTCGGTGATGGTGGCGAAGCGGTGGTCCTCGGCAATCATCTGCGGCGACAGGTGGCAGTGGAAGTCGATGATGGGCAGCGGCGCCGCCACGTCGTGGTAGAGGTGGCGGGCCGTGTCGTTGCTCAGCAGGAAGTTATCGTGAATGAATGGTGTCATGATGGCTAATCTGTGTGTTGGTGTTGGGGGTGTGAGCCCGGGTGGAGGGCTTGTTTGGCGTCAGCCTCAGTCTTAGACCACGACGGCTTTATAGCGCGGCACGAGGGTCTTGAGGATGCACCAGCCGGCCAGGTAGGCCACGGCGCAGACGCAGAAGACGATGAAGTAGCCGGCGGGCTTGCCTTCGAAACCGGCGATGCACATGTGGCTCTGCTCGGCATAGTCGAACATGCGGCCCGAGAGCGCGTTATACACCGCGCCGCTGATGCCGCCGGCCAGACCGTTGATGCCCGTGATGGTGCCCACGACGCTGCGGGGGAAGAGGTCGCTGGCCACCGAGTAGAGGTTGGCCGACCAGCTCTGGTGCGCGGCGCCCACCAGACCGATGATGATGATGGGCCACCAGTAGTTGATTTCGCCCAGAGGCTGTGCCGCTATGGCCAGCAGGGGGATGAGGGCGAAGGCCAGCATGGCCTTGAGGCGGGCGTCGTAAGAGTTGAGGTGGGTGCGGTTGATGATGATGGTGGGCAGTTTGCCGCCGAAGATGGACAGCATCGTGATGGCGTAGAGCACGAACATGAGGGCCATGGCCGTGGGGTCGCTGGCCTTCAGGCCGAAGTTGTCCGAGATGTAGGCCGGCGTCCAGAACAGGAAGAACCACCATGCGCCGTCCGTCACCAGTTTGGCCAGGAAGATGCCCCACGTCTGCGGCAGGCGTATGACGCGAGCCAGAGGCACCTTCGGACCGCCGTCCTCGCCGTTGCCGGCCTCGGTGGCGGCGTCCTGGCGGATGTAGTCCAGTTCGGCCTTATTGACGCGGCGGTTTTCGCCCGGGTGACGGTAGAGCCATATCCAGAGGCCCATCCATACGTAGCCCAGACCACCGATGATGATGAAGGCCATTTCCCAGCCGTTACCCCAGCCGATGTTCTTGAAGTACTGCGCCAGGGCGGGGATGCACAGCGGAGCCACCAGAGCGCCCGCCGTGGCGCCGGCGTTGAAGATGGACGTGGCAAAGGCGCGGTCGCGGCGGGGGAAGTATTCCGTCGTCACCTTGATGGCCGAGGGGAAGTTGCCGCCCTCGCCCAGACCCAGGATGATGCGTGCGCCGATGAAGAACCATACGCTCACCGTGGCGATGGTGGCTGCCGTGGCACCGGTGGCCTCAAGCATGGCCTCTGTGCCGTGCAGGTCGAGCGACCACTGCGTGGCCACGCCGCAGAGCGCGTGCAGACAGGCGCCGGTGGACCATATACCGATGGCCCAGAGGTAGCCCTTGCGCGTGCCAATCCAGTCGATGAAGCGGCCCGAGAGCAGGTTGGAGATGGCATAGACGATGGTGAAGGCTGCGCCGATGTAGCCGTAGAGCGTGTCGGTCCAGTGAAACTCCGGGGCGATGAAATCCTTCCACGTCAGCGAGAGCACCTGGCGGTCCAGATAGTTGACCGTCGTGGCGAAGAACAGCAGGGCGCAGATTGTCCAGCGAAAATTGGTCATTTTTGGCATATCTCGCGGATGATTTGGAGGGTTTCACGGCATTTGTCGGTCACATACTGCCAGTCGGCGGCCTTTACGCGGTCGCCGGGGAAGAGTTTGCTGCCCATGCCCACGCAGAAGGCGCCGGCGGCAAACCACGCCTGGAGGTTGTCGCGTTCGGGGGCCACGCCGCCCGTCACCATCACCTTGGTCCAGGGCATGGGGGCCATGATGCCCTTGACAAACTTCGGACCCAGGACGTCGCCGGGGAACACCTTCGTCAGTTCGCAGCCGCACTGCTGGGCCATGCCCACCTCGCTGGCGGTGCCGCAGCCCGGGCAGTAGGGCACCTGACGGCGGTTGCACACGGGGGCCACCTCGGTGTTGAGCAGGGGGCCGACGATGAAGCAGGCGCCGAGCTGCATGTAGAGGGCTGCCGTGGCGGGATCAACGATGCTGCCGGCGCCCAGAGCCATGTCGGGACACTCGGTGGCGGCGAAGCGCACGCACTCGGCGAATACCTCGTGGGCGAAGTCGCCGCGGTTGGTGAACTCGAATACGCGCACGCCGCCCTCGTAGCAGGCCTTGATGACCTGCTTGGTCACGGTGGCGTCGCGGTGGTAGAACACCGGCACCATGCGCGTCTCGGCTATTTTGGCCATCACGGCCGTCTTGTCAAATTTTGCCATAATCAGTTTGTTGTCTTGTGTTGTGTGTCTGGAAATTGGGGAGGAGAGGGTAGGAGCGTTGTCAGCGCTGTATGCGTCCGTTGGCATTGCCGCCGGCCAGGGCGGCCACCTCTTCGGCGCTGACCAGGTTGAAGTCGCCGTTGATGGTGTGCTTCAGCGCCGAGGCGGCTACGGCAAACTCCAGAGCCTGACCCTGCGTCGGCATGGTGAGCAGGCCGTGGATGAGGCCGCCCGAGAAACTGTCGCCGCCGCCCACGCGGTCGATGATGGGCAGGATGTCGTAGCGGCGCGAGACGTAAAACGCCTTGCCGTCGTAGATCATCGCCTTCCAGCCGTTGTGTGAGGCGCTGACCGACTCGCGCAGCGTCGATACCACATACTTGAAGCCGAAGGTGCTGCGCATCTGCTCAAAGATGCCCTTGTAGCCCTCGGCGCCCGTATCGCCGGCCTCGACGTCGGCGTCGGGCTTGAAGCCGAGGCAGAGCTGGGCGTCCTCCTCGTTGCCGATGCACACATCGACATACTGCATCAGGGGGCGCATCACCTGCTGTGCCTTTTCGCTGGTCCACAGTTTTTTGCGGAAGTTGAGGTCAACCGACACCGTCACGCCGTGGCGCTTGGCAGCTTCGCAGGCCAGGCGCGTGATCTCGGCAGCGCTGTCAGAGAGGGCCGGCGTGATGCCCGACCAGTGGAACCAGTCGGCGCCCTCCATGATGGCGTCGAAATCGAAGTCGGCGGGCCGGGCCTCGCTGATGGATGATCCGGCGCGGTCGTAGATGACCTTTGAGGGGCGCATGGCGGCACCAGTCTCAGCGTAGTAGATGCCCACGCGGTTGCCGCCGCGGGCCACATACTGCGTATCTACGCCGTAGCGGCGCAGGGCGTTGATGGCGCTCTGGCCAATCTCGTGAGCGGGCAGTTTGCTGACGAAGCAGGCGTGGTGGCCATAGTTGGCGCAGCTCACGGCCACGTTGGCCTCGCCGCCGCCGTAGATGACGTCGAAGCGGTCGGCCTGTACAAAGCGTACGTTCTGTCCGCTGGGGGACAGGCGGAGCATGATTTCTCCGAGGGTGATTATCTTGGACATGGTAGTTCTTGTGTGGGGAAAAAGAGTGGGGGAAGGGAAAGTTAGTTGTTGTACAGGCTCATGGCGATGCCCATTTCCAGTCCGCGCAGTTCGGCCAGTCCGCGCAGGCGGCCTATGCACGAGTAGCCCGGGTTGGTGTGCTTCTTCAGGTCGTCGCACATCTGGTGGCCGTGGTCGGGGCGCAGGGCGATCGATTCGCCGCGCTGCTGCTCTACCTCGAGCATGGCGCGCATCATCTCATACATCGGCACGTCGCCCTCCAGGTGGTTGGCTTCGTGGAAGTTGCCCTCGGCGTCGCGCTGCGTGCTGCGCAGGTGGACGAAGTGGATGCGGTCGCCGAAGCGTCGCATCATGGCCGGCAGGTCGTTGTCGGCGCGCACGCCCAGACTGCCCGTGCAGAGGCACAGGCCGTTGCTCTTGCAGGGCACGGCGTCGATGAGCGCCTGGAAGTCGGCCGCTGTGCTCATGATGCGCGGCAGGCCCAGAATGGGGAAGGGAGGGTCGTCGGGGTGGATGACCATGCGCACGCCCACCTCGTCGGCCACGGGGCATATCTCGCCGAGGAAGTCGATGAGGTTGCTGCGCAGACGTTCGGGCGTGATGTCGCGGTAGCGGTCAAGCTCCTTTTGGAACTGCTCCAGCGTGAAACTCTCTTCCGAGCCCGGCAGGCCGGCTATCATGTTGCGGATGAGCGTCTGGCGCTCCGCCTCGTCCATGCGGTCCAGGCGTTCGCGGGCAATGCGCTTCTCCTCGTCGGTATATTCGTTTTCGGCCTCGGGGCGCTTGAGCAGGTACAGGTCGAAGGCCATGAATGCCGCGCGCTCGAAGCGCAGGGCGCGGCTGCCGTCGGGCAGCAGGTAGCCCAGGTCGGTGCGTGTCCAGTCGAGCACGGGCATGAAGTTGTACGTCACCACGCGGATGTCGCAGGACGCCAGGTTGCGGAGGCTCTGCTTGTAGTTTTCGACGTACTTCTTATAGTCGCCCGTCTGCGTCTTGATATGCTCGTGGACGGGCACGCTCTCCACGACCGACCATTTCAGGCCGGCCGCCTCGATGATGGCCTTACGTTTCTCAATCTCTTCGATGGTCCACACCTCGCCGTTGGGGATGTGGTGCAGGGCATTGACAATGCCGGTGGCACCCGCCTGACGGATGTCACTCAGACTTACGGGGTCAGACGGGCCGTACCAGCGCCAGGTCTGTTCGCAAAGTATCATGATGGGAATGGTTTTCAGGTTTGTGTGGGGGGGCAGGGGGACAGAGGGACGGGGGAAGCCGGCCTTCTCCTTATATATATTATATAGAGAAGGCGTTGAAGCCGCCATCGACGATAATCTCCGTGCCCGTGACGAAGGACGAGGCGTCGCTCACCAGGTAGTGGATGGCGCCAAAGAGCTCTTCGGGCTCTGCAAAGCGTCCCGCCGGCGTGTGGGCGATGATGGTGCGTGCGCGGTCGGTGTAGCTGCCGTCGGCGTTGGTCAGCAGGGCGCGGTTCTGGTCCGTCAGCAGGAAGCCCGGCGTCAGGGCGTTGACGCGGATTTTGGGACTGAACTTCGAGGCCAGTTCGGTGGCCATGTACTGCGTGTAGTTGGCGATGGCCGCCTTGGCAGCGCCGTAGCCGCATACGCGCGTCAGAGGCCGCAGGGCCGACTCGGACGAGAAATTGACGATGACGCCCTGGCCGGCCTTGGCCATGGTTTCTACAAAGACTTGTGTGGGAATGATGGTGCCGAAGAGGTTGAGGTCCACCACCTTGCGTACGGCTTCGACGTCGAGGTCGAAGAACGTCTTGTCGGGGGCGATGGTGGCGCCGGGCATATTGCCGCCGGCGGCGTTGATGAGCACGTCGATGGTGCCGTAGGTGTCGATGATGGTGTCGCGCGCTGCCGTGAGGGCCTCGCGGTCCAGCACGTCGGCCAGGCAGAACATGGCCTCGCCCGTGGTCTTCAGTTCGTCAACCAGCGCCTGACCCTTCTCGGCGCTGCGGCCTACGATGACCACCTTAGCGCCCTGTGCTACAAGGTATGCGGCGATGTGCCGGCCCAGAATGCCGTAGCCGCCGGTGATGACCATCACGCGGCCGCTGATGTCAAAAAGATTCTTCATTGCGTTTAGTTTGTGTGTATGTGTCGGTCTGTCCGAACCGCCGTGGCGCTGGCTTCGGGACCATGTCCCTGCCGTCCCTCTGCGCCGGTCCGGGTGTGTTTTCATATACAGCCGACAAATTTATGGATTATTTGCCTTCTCGCCAAGCGATAGGCTATATTTTCTGCGGCGTTCTTGTAATGTTAGTTTCTTCGTGATTGACGTCACGAACGTTATTAACGTCCTTAACGACATTAACGTCCGTAACGTCCTTTGGCGTCGTCTCTCTTACTGATTCGGTATGCTTCGGCTGCCTGTACAACCTGTCTCGGTGTATTTGCTGCAGCTCCAGAAAGCCTTGCCCTGATTGCTGCCTCGCTTGGCATAGCGTTTCACCATCGGAGCGCCGCACTTCGGGCACTTCGGAGCACCCTCCTCCATGCTCTGCCGGCTCTGGGTCTCGATGCGTTCCTTTGTCATGTTTTCGGCAAAGCCTCCTGCCTGCTTGAATGTCGCGAGGCTGCTCTCAAGATACCGTGTTATCATGCTGTTGACACGAGAGCAAAGTATCATCAGCGCATTGGCCGAACAAGTAAGGTCGGCGTTCTCTATCCATGGGTCAAAACGCTCTTTCTGCCTTAGCACATGCTCCATCATGTCGTGCATGATGTCTTCGCCATAGTTGGGCACGTCGGGCTTTACTGCCCTCAATTTGACGGCATTGGGGTCGTTGTTGCGCCAAGCCACCTGTTTGTTTGCCATGAGGATAAACGAGAAGTCGTTGCTCAGTTCGTTGATGCTGGCGCGTGCCACGTCCACCAGCTTCATCTCTGTCTCTATCGAGGTCTGATGGCGCGATACACCTTCGGCTATATTGGCCTGACCCGAACGTGCTGCTTGGGTCATCTGGTCGAACAATCTGCCGCAGGGGTCATTGTTCTTATTCAAAAACCGTCGGCAGAAGTTGAAGGTCCCCAACTGGATGATGCTCGCCAGCACCCACATATCCGTAAACATGTATCCGGCAGTGGAACCAATTCTTACTCCCATTATTTTTGTTGTTTGCGTTTATGTCGTTCCTCTCACCCCTCGCGGTGAATCACCGAGCCGTTGGCCTGGTGTGTGGCCAGGATGAGGACCTCGGCAATCTGTACGTGCTTGGGGGCGCTGGCGGCATAGAAGGCCACGTCTGCGATGTCGTCGCCTGTGAGCGGCGTGATGCCCTTATATACGCTGTCGGCGCGGGCGTCGTCGCCGTGGAAGCGGACGTTGCTGAAGTTGGTCTGCACCAAGCCCGGCTTGAGGTTAGTCACGCGTACTGCCGTCTCGGCCACGTCGATGCGCAGGCCGTCGGTGATGGCCTTGACCGCCGCCTTGGTGGCGCAATAGACGTTGCCGCAGGCGTAGGCGGCGTCGCCCGCCACGCTGCCCACGTTGATGACGTGGCCCTCGTTGCGGGCCACCATGGCGGGGACGATGAGGCGCGTCATGGTGAGCAGGCCCTTGATGTTGGTGTCGATCATCGTGTTCCAGTCGTCGGGGTTGCCTTCATATTCCTTGTCCAGACCGAGGGCCAGGCCCGCATTGTTGATGAGCACGTCGATGTGGCGCCACGCGCCGTCGAGCGAGGCGATGGCCGCCTCGGCCGCCTCGGCGTCGCGCACGTCGAAGACCAGCGTCAGCACCTTCGTGCCCTCCGCTTCCAGTTCGGTTTTGATTTGTGCCAGCAGGTCGGCACGGCGTGCCGTCAGGATAAGGTCGTAGCCGCCGGTGGCGAAGCGTCGGGCGCAGGCTTTGCCGATGCCGCTCGTGGCGCCGGTGATAAGGGCAATTTTCTTCATAGTGAGTGGGGATTATATGCTGTGTTGTTGTGTTTGAGATGTTATGTAGGGCAAAGGTAGTGATTCTCTATGGATTGGCGGCAACGGCAACGGCACATAAATGCCCGAAGGACGGAAGACTGTCGCCTGTCCTCCCATGGCGTCATGGTGTGGACCGGCAAAAGGCTTCCGTCCTTCGGGCATGTAGGCAAGGTTTTGGGGCGCGCACGCCGATACCCCTACTCCTTGGCGATAATCTCGGCGGGGTTGGTGCGCATGATGCTGTGGATGTTCCGGGCGACGATAGCGACGATGAGCGCGATGATGATGAGGGCGCCGATGAGGCAGGGCATCAGCGGCGAGACGTCGGCGCCTGTCGCGATGATGAAGCGCGTGTTTTTCGTGGGGAACATAAACCGGTGAAAGAGCACCGCCACGGGCAGGGCCACGAGCAGGGCGAGGGCAACGATGAGCAGATAGACGCGGCCGAAGAGACGGTAGATGTCGCCGCTCTTGGCGCCGCACACCTTGCGTATGGCCACCTCCTTGCGGCGCGACCGCGTGTCGAGGGCGATGGCGCTGTAGATGCCCATGGCGCAGATGACGATGCTCACGGCACCGAGCACACGGCCCACGACGAGCAGACTCTCCGCCATGCTGACCTGCGGGTGCATGCTGTGGAAGTTGTACACCATCTTCCGCACGGCAGAGGGCTCGCGGCGCTGCACCATGCTCTCCGCCTCGTGCAGCAGCGCTTCATACTTGCCCTCCTTGGGCACCAGCACAAACGCCGCATTATCCCGGGCCATGTCGGCATCGATGAGGATGGACACGGGCTCGTGCCGGTAGGGCATCTGCGAGATGGTTCCCGCGATGGGCAGCAGGATGGGGATGCTGCCCCGGCGGTAGAACGTCAGGGTGTTGGTGCGGACGGCCCCAAGGCGGTACAGTTTTTGGTAGATGCTGTCGTTGAGCAGGACGCACGGGCCCGCGATGGCCTCCTTGTTCAGCCATTTCACCCGCAGATGATGGAAGGCCACGAGGGCGGTGTCGGTCGCATGGCAGAAGGGCTGGTGCGTGTGCCCGTTGAATGCCGCCTCCACCTCGGGGTTGTCCTGAATGTCCCCCACGAGCCAGTAGGATATGTCGAGAGGTATCATGGTCTTCAGGCTCGGAAGACGGGCTGTCTCGCTCAGGAAGTCGGCCCTGTTTTCCTCCCTCACATCGCCGGCGTCCAGCCACAGGCAGTTCTTGTAGGTCGTGAGGTCGTCGGGCATATTGCAGTACGCCTTCATGCTGTCCGTCCACTGCGTGATGGTCAGTGTGCTGCACACAAAGACGGTGCTGATGGCCGTCTGTATGCCGAGCATGAGGTGGCGGAACAGGTGCGAACGGCTGTGGCGCATGTGGGCGGCCAGTCCCGTTGCCGAGCGGCAGATGCGCGCCGCAGCGATCCAAATGATGCCGCCGCAGAGCAGGAGCAGCATGGCGCCGATGCCGAGGCTGTAGAGCGCCAGACGATGGAGGGGGAAGGGCGGCAGGCTGCCCGTCCAGTCGGCAAAGTGAGACGCCACCATTTGCTCCACCCCTATGCCCATGAGCATCGCCGTAGCCATGGCCATGGTCACCACGATGGCCACCTCGGTGAAGAGCAGGCCGAACAGATGGCGGCGCTTGGCCCCATGGGTGATGCGCAGGGCCATCTCGCGGCGCCGCATCAGGAACAGCTGTATCTCCATGCGCAGAAAACCGATGATGGCGGCCACGAGGATGAGCGCGCCGATGAGGTGGACCAGCGTCTGCGTGGTGATGACGCTCTGTATGGCCTCTCCGCTGACCGCCGGCGCCACCCCGGCCTCGAGGGCAAGGGGCTTCAGCCGCGCGTTGAGTTCGTCAATCAGTTGGCGCTCCGTGCAGCCCTCGCGCAGCACCATCAGCGCCGTCGTACTGTAGAACACCTCCCTGTCGTTGCCATACACATGGGCCCCGAAGAGGTCGCCGTCCTGCTCGCCGAGCGAGAAATAGACCGTGTTGTTGCTGAGGGCCGCCTCGTGAACGGAGAGGTCTTCAAACACATCGACGATGGTCAGCGGCAGGGGCCGCATCTCGTTGGTCTGGTAGCAGACGGCGCCCACGGGGTCGGCATCGCCAAACATGGTAGCGGCTTTGCGGCGGCTGACGACGGCCTCGCCCGGTGCCAGTCTTTTGATGGGCTGCCCCGTGATGGCCGAGCGCACGCCGGAGAGGTTGAAGTAGTCGGGGTCGATGGGGGTGTAGGTCATGGCCGCCTTGCGCGCTGTCGAGTCGGCCATATGAAACTCCACGATATTGCTGAAGCTGATGCCATTGGCCATGGCCATGCGCTCGACGCTCTTCAGACCGCCGTCGCTCTTGAGGGCACGGATGACGTCGCGGGTGAAGGACGTCCGGAGCCTGTCGTCGGCCTCGTCCCGGTCGGCCTCGTTCTGGTTGGCCGCCATAAGGCTCACGGCGCAGGTTCGGCTGTAGTAAGGCTGGCTGTAGATGGCGGGGAACTTGACGTCCGACACCAGGGCGTGGGCGATGGCCAGCGTGACGATGCCGATGGCGATGCTCACCACCGAGATGAGCGTCTGCAGGCGGTACTTCATGAGGTTGCGCACGGCCACTTTGAGGTTGTGAAGGATGATGTGCATAGTGTATTAACGGATAGGTGCGTTTGCGTTTCTGAAGGCAAAAGTAGGGGGTGCGGGCCGAACGGCCAAGCGTTTCCGCGCCGCTACGGGCGGATTGTGTGAAAATCATACACCCTCCTGTATGGGATTCATACACTTCGCTGCAAGGGAAGCGGGCCGTCCGGCCGTTGTTTCATCGCCCCACGCCACCTGAATAAAGGAAAGTTGCACGGCGCACCGTGCAACTTTCTGCAAAAACTGCACGCTGCGTCGTGCAATTTTCCGCAAAAACTGCACGGCGCGTCGTGCAATTTTCGTATGTTTGCACGCACAAAGCCCAATGATTTATGGAAGAACTGTATGCAACCTACCGCTTGCTGCTCGACAGGACGCCTCTTGCCTTTCAGCGTTTTCTCCACCGTCGCATCAACTGGAACAGCCGTTTGGTGGCCATTCTGGGGGCGAGAGGTGTGGGCAAGAGTACGCTCATGCTCCAGCACATCAAAATGGAGGAGAACGTGGACGACGCGCTCTATGTCCTCGCCGATGACTTCTATTTCACCAGCCACCGTCTCTATGATGTGGCCTCCGACTTTTACCGCCATGGGGGCAAGGTGCTCTTCATCGACGAGATACACAAATATAAAGGATGGAGCGTTGAGGTCAAGAACATCTACGACAGACTGCCCGATTTGCGCGTGGTCTATTCCGGCTCGTCTATTCTCGACTTGGAAAAAGGCGGGGCCGACTTGAGCCGGCGCAAGGTGGAGTATCATCTTCCCGGTCTTTCCTTTCGGGAGTATGTCAACCTTTCCCAAGGCAGCCATTTGCCCGAATATGCCATGGACGACATCCTTCAGGGTAAGGTGGACTATCCCTCAGACATGGAGAAGCCGCTCAAACTGTTCCGGCAGTATCTGAGCGAGGGCTACTATCCCTTCTTCCTCGAAGGCGACTATCGCCAGCGCTTGCAGGGGGTGATCAAGCAGATGGTGGACGAGGACATTCCCAACTATGCAGAGATGACCTACGCCTCAAGAGCCAAACTCAGAAGACTGCTCTATGTGCTGGCACAGACGGTGCCGTTCAAGCCCAACTATTCCAAACTGGAGAAGGACTTGGGCGTGAGCCGGAATGTGCTGCCCGACTATATGGATTTTCTTGAAAAGGCGGGGCTCTTGCTCTCCTTGCGCGACAGGGCGAAGGGTATGAAGATGATGGAGAAAGTGGAGAAACTCTACTTGCAGAATCCTAACCTGGCCTACGCGCTGAGCTCGACGCCGCCCGACATCGGCAGTGTGCGTGAAACCATCTTCCTGGCATGGACCAAGCCCTTCTTTACCGTCACGGCTTCGCCGGTGTCCGATTTTGAGATTGATGGCCGGACGTTCGAGATTGGCGGGAAGAACAAGGGACGGAAACAGTTGCAGGAGGCTGCCGAGGGCTATGTGGTCAAGGACGACATCGATTATGCCTTCAGAGGCACCATCCCTCTCTGGCACTTTGGCTTCCTCTACTGATCCGCAAGCAGACTTTCCTGCGGCAATGATTACTGTCCTGTAAACATACTTGCGAATTACAGTTGGGGGGGGCAGGATGGCTGAAGGCCATCCCTCGACCTCCGCAGGAGGGAGAGCCTGTAGCCCGGGGCAGAGCGAACGAAGTGAGCGACACCCCGGGTGACGCGGCGAGCCCTCCTCGCGCTGTAAGTGCAAAAGCCCTAAAAGGGGGCAGCGCCCCCGGTGGGCGATGGTTCAAGCGACGTACCTTCGCTTCACGAGGGCGTTGCCCTCTAATCGTGCTTTTGCCCTTTCAGGGCGTGGATTGCTCGTGCGGCCTCCCCGGGGTGGCGCTCCCTTCGGTCGCTGACCCCGGGCTACAAGCAAACCCGCCTTCGTCGGGTTTGGGATGGCCTTCAGCCATCCTCTGCGCTACAGGAGGGCCTTGTCTCACTATGCGAGCCGGGAATACAGCAGATTACAATAGTTTTACGAACAGCAATACTTGACAATGATTTTGCCAGCCCCCTTGGCAATCCAATTGCCAAGGGCCGGCAATTCGATTGCCAGCGGCTGGCACTTCGATTACCAGCGGCTGGCACTTCGAGTGCCCGCGGCTGGCACTTCGAGTACCAGCGGCTGGCACTTCGAGTGCCCGCGGCTGGCACTTCGATTCCCAAGGGCTGGGAACACGATTCCCAAGGGCTGGGAACACGAATCCCAAGGGCTGGGAACACGATTCCCAAGGGCTGGGAATATGATTCCCAAGGGCCTTGGGAAAAATGGGAGGACCGACAAGTTGTCCTTGTTGTCGGATGTTATTGTTGGACAGACACATAGGATGATCAATCCATACTGATCACCAGTTCTTCGGCATCGCCCAGTTTGTCGTAGCCGCTGACGATGACGCGGTCGCCCGGCTGTAGGCCCGCGACCACCTCATACTGCTTCGGGTTTTGGCGGCCTATCTCGATGGGCGTGCGGCGCGCCGTCCGGCCATCGGGGGCGAGGCGGTAAATCCAGCGCCCGGCGGTATGGCGGTAGAAGTCGCCCTGCGGGATGACGAGCGCCTTCTCGGGCTTGCCCAGTTCGATCTGCACGCGGAAACTCTTGCCCAGGCGGAGGTTCGAGGGCTTGTCGGCGGTGAAGAGCAGGTCGCAGGCAAACTGGCGGTCCTTGACCTCGGGCACCACCCTGCTGATGCGCAGCGGAAACGTCCGGTCCTGCTGCGCGATGTGGGCCGGCAGTCCCGTGGTGACGCGGTCGATGTAGTACTCCGAGAGCGAGGCCCGCACCTTATACTCTGTGAGCACCTTTATCTCCCCGATGCTCGCTCCCGCCGCCACCTGCTGCCCCTGCGTGACGTTGAGAAAACTGAGTTGTCCCGCCACCGGCGAGCGCACCACGAGGTTGGCCGTGCGGTCGGTGGTGCGCGACAGTCGGCGTGCCGCGGCATCGCGGTTGGCCTGTATCATCTCCCTCTTCAGGCGCGTGGCTGCCGAGTCGTGGCTGAGGCTCTGCATCTGCAGCAGCAGCCGTTGGTGCTGGTAGCGGTAGTCCTCCTCCGCCACCTCCAGTTCGGCCTTGCTCTTGATGCCCATGCGGTATTCCTCGCGGCTCTGGCGGAGCGACTTGTCGAGCGCGGCCATCTGGTGTTCGGCATCGAGCACCTGCTGCCGCAGCGTGATGGTCTTCTGCTGCATCTCGATCTCCTGGTCGCGGAAGTTGCGCTCGCTGTTCTGCCAGGCCACCTGCTCGTCGTCGATGGTGCGGAGCAGTTCGGGGTTGGAGAGCACGAGGATGGTGTCGCCCGCGTCGAGCATGGCCCCCTCCTCCGTCACGATGCGGTCGGCAAAGCCGCTCTCCGGCGCGTGCACCTGCACCGTCCGGATGGGCAGCACGAGGCCCTCGACATCAACATACTCCATGAAGGGCTGCACGGCCACCTCGGCGATGCGGTGGGTGGCGCCGTCGATGGTCAGGCGGTGCGGGCGAAGGGCAAGGACCATGACATAGACCACCATGGCGGCGAAGACGGTGCCCGCCAGCAGGGGGTAGCGGTGACGGACAAACCAGGGGCGGGGCTTGCGCTGGATATCCATTCTATATATAAGGTGTATATATAATTATTGCTGTCCGGTAAAGTTCTGCGGACCGGAGGATGGCTGAAGGCCATCCCAAACCCGACGAAGGCGGGTTTGCCTGTAGCCCGGGGCAAGCGACCGTAGGGAGCGACACCCCGGGTAACGCGGCGAACC
>JALEZQ010000002.1 GCA_022772475.1 Bacteroidales bacterium
ACGTGGCACTAAGCACGCCGAGGGTGTGTCAAAATGCAAATTTTGACGCGCACGCGAAGGTGCGTCAGAATGGTTAAGATGCAAGGCGCTGAGGATGAGGGCGCCGGGAGTGTACTGAAGTACATGACCAAGCCCGAAGACGATAGCAACGCAGCAGATTGGCCATTATGACACACCGTCACCTATAAAACGATCGTTATCGGGCCAATAAGCTGCATTTTTATCCGCGTGGCACTCGCGGCAAAGCGCCGACAAGGCGGCTCAGAATAGGCGTCGCGGCCGACACCGCGACAATTGCTGAGTGCCACGTCAATGGACATGGCACTACTACGCCCCGCGGCACAAAAACATTTCGGGGACGCCGCGCCATGATGGCGGGCGTCCCCGAAGGTGTCTTATACTATAATAAGGAAGGTCGGATTACCAGATGTCTTCCTCCTGTGCACCGTTGTAGATGACGGTGGGCACGATTTCGAAGTAGTCGAGGAAGAACTGGGAGTCGAGCTTCTTGAGGGCGGTCTTGAAGCGGAGGTAGTAGGTCTTGTTGGCATCCATCTGGAAGACGCCGATGATGCGGCGGATACATGCCGTGCCACCGCTGCGCTGGCGGACGGGCGTATCGCTCTTGCCGTTGGTGATGCAGAAGTAGTTGGGGCCTTTGAGGTAGCCGTGGTTACGCAGGTTCTTGTCGTTTTCGGCGTTGACCTCGTTATCCTCTACGTCGGGCTGCCAGGGAATTTCGATGTTGGTGGCGCTGACCTGCTGGCGCATGTCGTAGGGCAGGCCTGCGGGTGCCATGCGGAAGGGGTCGCTACCGAAGTACATCTGTGCCATACCGCGCATGGAGTTGAGGGCCGTACCCATACGGATCTCGTAGGTACCGGTCTTGGGCACGGGCGGGAGGCGCAGGGTGAAGTCGAAGAGGCCGCAGATGAGGAACTCGTCGCCCTGGTAGTCGTTCCAGCTACCGCCACCCTGGTCCATAAGGTAGCAGAAGTGGGTGTCGGTGCTCTCGTTGATGACGTTCTCTATATAGCCTTTCTCGAAGAGGGTGTACTTGCCGCCGCGGTTGCCGTTGGTCAGCAGTTCGGGGAGCATCGTAACCATATCGATGCGGAGGCGCTCCTGTGCGAAGAGGTTCTGCGTGGTTTCGTCGAAGACGAGCATGTCGTCGATGGGGTAGTAGAAGCCGTTCTGGGCGTTGTTGTCGTTATTGCCGTTGTCCGGTCCGATGCGTTTGCCGCGTGCGATGAAGCCCTTTTCGTGGTAGTCGCCCGAGCGTTTGTTGTCGTACTCGGAGATACGGTTGACGAAGATGGGGTGCTCAAGCACGTCGATGGTGGCATCTTCGCTCTGGTCGCCGACCTGCGTAATCTTGATGAGGCGGCGGTGGGGACCCATGGTGGTGTAGTAGTCCCAGACGTTGGTGGGCATGTTGACCAGCTGCGGGTTCTTGATGGACGAGCCCCACTGGTAGTTGAACTCGTTGCAGTGGTGTACGAACTTGTCGTAGGCCATCTTACCCTTGATGAGGTGGTAGGCAACGAACTGGTTGACGGCGTTGTCGGGGTTTTTCAGGTCGTCGGCGGCTGCCGTGCCGTAGATGCTCTGGCAGTAGGGCACGAGGGCGCTGAGAATCTGGTTCCAGTTGGTAATCTCGCCCTCTTCGTTGGTGCTCACGCTGATGCCCAGTTTGTCGTTATAGATGGAGTCGGGCTCAGCGAAGATGGTGTAGCCGTAGTAGCGCGAGGTGTTGCGGTAGATGACGGTGTTCTTTTCCGATGCCAGACGGTAGGAGGTGACGTTGCTCCAGTTTTGAGCCTCGTAGTCGTCGTCGCGGTATTTGGTGAGCGAGTCGGCCCAAGAGGTTTCCACGAGCAGGCGTCCGAAGATCTTCATGTTGTCGGCGGCAGCCAGACGTGTGGCGATGTCGTCGGCCGAGGGGGCGATGACGGCATTGACCTCGTGGACCATACCGTTCGATACCTCGTTGTCAAACTTGGCGACGAGGGACGTGCCGTTGATGACGTAGGTGAGACCGGTGGAGTCTTGCGCGCAGGTGAGCACGCGGTCGTTGAGGTTGGAGAGGGTGAAGGAGCCCGGCGTGGGGAAGTCGGCGCTTTCGTAGGCCGATTCGCTGCCGTTGTCGATGATGCTGTTGAGGGCGATGAGCTGTGCCTGCTCGTAGGTAAGGTCTTCCAGCGTGGCCACGCCCAGTTCGTTGAGGAACTTGTCCACTGCCGAGTCGTTAGGGGCGAAGACGGTATAGTTGCCGCGTGCGCTCAGCACGGACGAGAGCGACGAGGCGTCTTCGGTGCGGCCCAGACGGACACGGTCGTAGATGGCTTTGATTTTGGAGAACTGCGGATTGGAGGTAAGGAAGTCGAGAGCGGTCTCTTCGCTCTTGATGGCAAAGTTGCCTTCGTTGATGGTTTCGGAGCAGGAGGAAACCCCGAAGGCCACCACCAATGCCATGGCACAATGCTTGGCAAAGCGTGACAATCTCGCTGTCATTGCTGATTTTTCCATGAGTTAGATTTGTGGTGTTATTTGTATTTGTTTGATTTGCAAAGCAATGGCACAACGCCAACGTAGGGAAAACGTTGGCGACATGTGTAGGGGGACTGCTTTCCCGTCACAAATCTACGCCTTTTTTTCGGAATTAAAGCTATTTCACGCTTTTTTTCTTCGCATTTTAATGCCGAGTGTGCCACAACCGGGCTCAGCGTTCTTCCTCACCCTCTCCTAATAATCTATAAAAAGGGCGGAGCGCGACAGCAGCGCGCATTATTTTTCGTAATTTAGCCCCGTGTTTTAACAACGTAAGATATGGACTATTACTATCTGGATGCCGACATGCGTCAGGTGGGGCCCGTGAGTCTGGACGACCTGGTGGCCGCCGGCGTAACGGGCGATACCATGGTGTGGCACGAGGGCCTCGAAGAATGGGCCAAGGCGGGCAACCTGCCCGAGGTGGTGAAGGCGATGGAGCGCAAGGCGCGGCCGGCCACGCCGGCCACGCCGGAAAAGCCGGCCACGCCGGAAAATCCGGTAAAGCCGGAATCTCCGGTAAAGCCGGAAAGCCCGGAAAGCCCGGAGGCCGTCGTCATCGCCGCCGCCGCCGATGACGAGATTATCCCCAAGCGCCCCTCGAAGCGTCTGGGGATGAACATCGCGATGATGGTGCTGACCACGCTCAATCCGTTCTACTTCCTCGGTCTGATGCTCGTCGTGCCCTTCGCCGCGATGAGCATCACCTTCGGTGCCATCGGCGAGAGCGCCTACAACCGCGAGAACTACCGGCTGGCAGACCGCTTCGGCCGGCTGGGCCGCGGTTTCGGCAAGGCCGCCCTTATCAGCGGCCTCATCATCCTGCTGCTGGAGATACTATTCTTCGTCGCCATCTTTAGTTAAACCCCTTCTCCTCATGCCCCACTCCGCCTCTGCCTGTTCCATCCGCCCTGCCACCGCGGCCGACATCTCTGCCATACGCACCGTGGCATCGGTGGCCTTTCCCGCCACCTACGGCGCCATACTGACGGCCGCGCAGATGGACTACATGATGGCGTGGATGTATGCGCCGCAGAGCGTGGCGGCGCAGATGACGGACGACGGCCACCGCTTCTTTCTGGCCGAGGACGCCGGGGGACGGCCCATCGGCTACGTGTCGGTGGGGCCGGCGGAGGGGGCCGACTGCGAACTGCACAAGCTCTACGTCCTGCCCGCATGGCAGGGCCGCGGCGTGGGCAGCGCACTCTTCGCCACCGCCCTGCAGTGGGCGCGGCAGGAGGCGACGGGGGCGACGCGGCTGGTGCTTCATGTCAACCGCCACAACGCGGCGCAACGCTTCTACCGCCGCATGGGGATGGTCATCGAGCGCAGCGGCGACTTCGATATCGGCCACGGCTTCTTCATGAACGACTATATCATGGTGCGCCCGCTTCATGACGACGGGCCGACGCCCGAGCGCACCACGCATTCACAAACCCACTGCTGACAAAGAGATGAACAACGGACGATTGCTATGGGTGGACGACGAGATTGACCTGCTGCGCGGCCACATCGTCTTCCTCGAAAAGAAGGACTACAGCGTACAGACCTGCACCAACGGCAGCGACGCGCTGGACATCTGCCGCGAAAACAAGTTTGACCTCATCCTCCTGGACGAGAACATGCCGGGCATGAGCGGACTGGAAACGCTGCAGGCCATCAAGGACATCCAGCCGCTGGTGCCCGTGGTGATGGTGACCAAGAACGAGGCGGAAGACCTGATGGACCAGGCCATCGGCTCACAGATTGCCGACTACCTGCTCAAGCCGGTCAACCCCCGCCAGGTGCTGCTGACGCTCAAGAAGAATATCCACCGCGACGAGATACGCCAGGAGGCGGTGCAGACGGGCTACCGACGGGCCTTCGGCGAGATCGGCATGCAGATGGGCGAGGACCTCTCGGACGAGGGATGGACGGACCTCTACCGCCGCCTGGTGGGCTGGGAGCTCGAACTGGACCTGGCCGACGATGCCATGAAGGAGATGCTGGCCATGCAGAAGGCCGAGGCCAACAAGGCTTTCGCCAAATTCGTGGCCAAGAACTACGCCCGATGGATGGCCGATGCCCGGACGCGCCCCATGATGAGCCACGACGTGTTCCGCCGCGCCATCTTCCCGCGCCTGACGGCCGGCCGCAAGGTCTTCCTGCTGGTGCTCGACAACCTGCGCTACGACCAGTGGCGCGTGCTCTCGGCCGAGCTGGCGGCACAGTTTGACATCGACGAGTCGCTCTACTTCAGCATCCTGCCTACGGCCACGCAGTATGCCCGCAACGCCCTGCTCTCGGGCCTCACGCCGCTGCAAATACGCGACATGTACCCCGACCTCTGGGTGGACGAGGAGGAGGACGAGGGGAAAAACCTCAACGAGGAGCAGCTCATCGCACGACAACTGGAGCGCTACCGGCGCCGCGAGACCTTCACCTACCACAAAATCAACGACTCGCAGGCGGCGGACCGTCTGCTCTCCAACTTCGCCCCGCTCACGCGCTCGCCGCTCAACGTGCTGGTGATCAACTTCATCGACATTCTCTCGCACGCCCGCACCGAAAGCCGTATGGTGCGCGAACTGGCCGGCGGCGAGGCGGCCTTCCGCTCGCTGACGCTCTCGTGGTTCCGCCACACGGCCATCCGCGACCTCTTCGCCCATCTGGCCGGCCTCGACTACGACATCCTCATCACCACCGACCACGGCTCCATACGCGCCACCAACCCCATCCGCGTCGTCGGCGACAAGACGCTCAACACCAACCTGCGCTATAAGGCGGGCAAGAATCTTGGCTACAACGCCAAGGAGGTCTTTGAGATGCGCGACCCCAAGCGCTGCGGACTGCCCGCACCGAGCCTCTCCACGGCCTACATCTTCGCCACCGGCGCCGACTTCTTTGCCTATCCCAACAACTACAACCACTACGTCAACTACTACCGCAACACCTTCCAGCACGGCGGCGTCTCCATGGAGGAGATGATTGTCCCCCTGGTCAGCCTGCGGCCGAAACCATAGCCGCGTGGAAGGCAGAGCCCGTGTAAGAAGGCGGAGCCAAGAATACACAAAAATGCCGGAGGCTGTGTCTGCTTGGACACAGCCTCCGGCATTGTCTTTATAGCGGGAAAAGGGCTCAGCTTACTTGCCCTGTGCGGGCTGACGCTGGATGACGGGGCGCTCGTTGCGGGTGTCGTTCAGCATCTGCTGTGTGCGGCGCAGCTGTTCGCGCACCGTGCGCAGTTCCTTGTTCGCCTCGTCCACCTTGCCGCGCAGGTCGTTGATTTTGGCGTTGAGGGCGTCGATCTCCTGGGCGTTGTAGCGGCGCACGGGGGTGAAATAGCGCTTGCCGTTGCTCGAGCGGAAGTGATACTGCACGCCCGCCGTCAGTTCGAGCACAGCGTGGTTGATGTTAAGCTGTGCGGGGTTGACATCGGCGCCGCCCTCCAGGTCATAGACAAGGGCGGGGCGCAGCGACAGCGTCCATGCGTGGTCCTTGCCGAGGTTGTAGTTGAGGTTCAGGCCCAGTTTGGACGTGAACGACGAGCCTTTGACCATCGGCATGGCCGTGGAGCAGCCATAGTAGTAGTTGTAGCCCACGCCGAGCAGCGCCTCCACCTCAAAGGCACGGGGCTGGCCCTTGTAGCCGTTGATGATGTTCGTCAGGTTGGCCACGCCGAAGAGCGTTGTGTTGAGGTTGTCGATGGCCGTGTGGCTGCCCGTGGTGTTGAAGCCCGCAACGGTCTGCACGCCCAGTCCGAACATCGGCGTGATGTCCTTCGTCAGTTCAAGGCCCACCACGTTGCGCGTGTTTTTGAGCGTCTTGCCCTGTGTGGGCATAGAGGCACCATAGACGGCGCCCACCGTCCAGTTGTCAAACATTTTGTGGCCATCTACGGCTTGTGCGCCCGCCGTCGTGGCGGTGGCCAGGGCCATCATCAGCAGAAAGTTCTTTTTCATGAGAATGGATAGTTAGGTATGGCCGGCCTCGGGCAGCATAACATATTGCAGGAACACAAGGCGTGGAACCTGCGCCGCGTGCTGCGCGCAGCGACCATTGCAAAATTTGCTGCAAATGTACTTATAATCCGCGACATTCTGCGCCACCGGCGGCGAAAAACGCAGAAGAATAAGCCAACTGCAACACGTCACACGCATTGAGCCGTCTATCGCGGGCAAAGGCGCTGCGGAGGGGCTCTATAAAAAAAGACAATTATTCTGCGAAATCGCGATTTCATAGATAAATCGTCTGCGACGGCCGATTTGCATTTCGCCTTTCGATGTTGTATCTTTGCCTTGCAAAGCAGGATAGAGCCCTCTCGGGGGCTCTTTTTTATTGTCTGAAAGGGGATTTACGGTTTGGGCGACCGTTTTTTCTGTCGCCCAAACCGTAAAGACTATCGCCCAAACCGTTTTTCCGGTTGGCGGAGTCGTTGATTTCTGCTGCCGGAACGGCCTTTCGCGACGATGTTTCGTTAAACATTCTAAAAAACCCACAGATTTTCGCTCGATGAAAAACAGACGATTTATCTACGAAATCGCATTTTCGTAGATAAATCGTCTGTTATGCCATGTCGGCCCGTCCACCCGCTGCATTTCACGCCCCCTCGAGGTCAACGTATGTGAAGGACCGGATTGCACACTTTCACGCAACAGCAAAGATACCCATGCCCATTGCACGCTTTGTAGGTGTCTCTTATCAAACTTCTACATCAAACCACAACATCACGAAGATGTATCAGGAGCCAGCGAAGGGTGTCTCTTATCAAACTTCTACATCAAACCACAACTACGCCCGTCCTTTCGATTTCTCTGGTTAGGTGTCTCTTATCAAACTTCTACATCAAACCACAACTTCCTGCTACCGCGGATGCTGTTTGCACTGGTGTCTCTTATCAAACTTCTACATCAAACCACAACCTATAGCGCTTATACTTCTGCTTTGCAGCACGTTATATAACGTGGTGGCTACAGGAAATGGCGGATGCAGTCTTATCACAGGCACAAAGTTATCAAAAAAAGTCGAAGGAGAGCTGGACCGGGCGCTTTTTCGCTTCAATTTTCCCCCAGATGTTGACGATGTCGCCATACTGCTTGTCGGTCACGGTGAGGATGCTGACTGAGGCTGACGGGATTAGAGAAAACCAGCGTGCGTTTCAACATGAGCGGATGGGGTTTAGGAGTTTATTGCATCCAGACAATATCGCCAAGGGGCGTGATACGGAAGTCTTGGCCTTCGATAAGGGCCTTGAACTGCAGATGACTCATTGAACGTACAGGCAAAATGTCGTCTGTATTCTTAAATTCTCCTTTCTTAACTTTCAACACACTACCGTTACGCGCCTCTTGATGGTATTTCATCTTAATGCGGCCATTTACAGACCCTCTTAGGGGGTCCAAAGAGATACTTGTAACATAATACAGGCGGCGGACCAGGTCGGCAGGGTCGTTGCGGCGTATCTCGTCGGGCGTATTCTCATAAAGCAGTACGTGCTGGCCTTTCTTCAGTGTGCACAGCAAGGGGTAGCCTTCGGGGCTTTGGGCGGCAACCAACGGCGCAGCCGCCTCGCCACGATGGCAGGCCGTGAAGTGACGGGTGGCGTCCAAATTGTTGACCATGGCAAAGGTGCGCTTGGGTTTGCCCCGCACGATGCCTTCGTAGATGGCCATCATATAGTTTTCATCGTTAGACACATGATATTGCTGTTTGTAGTCGCGCACCGAAAGGTCGCGCTGGCGACCAATATGCAGCAGGGTTTTGTTTCGGACATATAGGCGCACCTTGCGGATGAGGATGCCCTTCTCGCGATTCATATAGACCTCGCCCTCCAGAGCCTTGGTTCCGCCTTCACGGAAAGCCGCTCTGACGATGTCGCGCACGGCAGGGTCCACAATCTTGTCAATGTCTTTCTCGCCCTCGAAATCGGACAGCAGCTTGCGCGTCACATACTTTACCTCGCCCTTGTTGCTGATGGCGCCGAAGAATGTATCCTTGTGCAACCGGCAACGGGCGGTGTCGCACTGCTGGACCACTGTGTGGCCCTTGGCGATCTTGACGTGGCGGCTCGCTTGTTTGGACATGTGGTCGGGCGTATTGTGGACCACCAGGATGTCGCCGGCTATGGCCTTGACGTCCTCGGTGAAGGTGGGCCAGGGCTTGGGGAAGAAGGGGCGGGACGCTTCGCCCCACTCATACTGCTCGTACTGCCGGTAGTAGTGCGCCAGACTGCTGTAGGCCGACGGCGAGATGCAGGCTATGACGATGGCGTCGATGCAATGGTGGACGTGGTTGTCGCGCGACTTGCTTTCATGGCTATCCTGCAAGCCCCATATCTTACGAAACTCGGCCGTGGCAGCGCCCTTGATCACACGCACATTGGTACGGCGGCTGTCGCCGGCGGGATGGAAGACGGACTGCAAGTACAAACCGGCATACTTGCCGATGAGCCCAATGCCGGCACCCTGACGGCGCGAGAAACCTTCGGGCACCTCGGTCATGGTGAAGCGGGCATACTTCTGCTGCCAGTAGTCCAGTTCCATACGGAGCATCTGTTTTTTCTGAATGCACTTGTCCTTCTTCGCCTTATCCATTGAAGGATTGGTGCGGGTATGGTCAATATTCCTCTTGATATTCCTCTTGAGCTTCTGTATCTTTTCCTGCCACGGGGCCAGGCGGGCCATGATGTCGGCGTGATTGGGGAGTTCGGCCGGCAAGAGGGTGCGCTTGACCTCGCGGTTGAAGCGGCTGTCGCAGAGGGTGAGGTTCTCCCTGGTGGAGTCGCCGCCGCGGCTGCGGGGGATGGTGTGCTCGATGTCATATTCAGGGTCGGGGCCGATAAACTGCGTGATGCCTATCTCACGGCCGGTATATAGGCATTTCTTATCCTGCTCCTCCCAAAGCATGTACTTGAGCACGTCGGTTTCGGTGGGGACGATGTCGCGGCCGGTTTCTTTCTTGTAGAGCTCGGCAATCTCCTTCACGCAGTCTTGACGCTTCCTTTCGCGGGCTTTGTTGTCTTCAGATATGGCGGCGCGCTTGTTGGCGTTGTTGAGTTCGCGGGCATATTCGATATGCACCTCGGTGTCGGCGTTGATGGTGCGGTCGGTGAGCAGAGCATTGACCACACGACGCAACTGATGGAGGGAGCGCATGGCCATGGGGTTGCGGACGGCATCGGTGCGCGGACTGCCCAGCAGGACCAGCCCGTTGGCATTGGGACGGGCGTCGGGATATTTCTCCTGCATGGAGGGGTGGTAGAGGCTGTCGGCAGCGCCCGGACGGAGCTCGAAGTTGTTGGTGAGATAGTCCTTGATGCAGTCCTCTAACCGCATGTCCCGCGGCGACATCTTCGGCCGGTCGTCGGCAAAGAGCGGGGCGAGGGCTGCGGTGATGGTCGGGGCGTAAGCCTGCCACGTGGCGTGGCCCACGATGTCGGGAATCTTGGCCATGAAGACGGCATGCGAAAAAATCATCTTCTGCTCCAACCAAGGCAGGATGCGCCGGATGGCCGCCAGACTGAGGCTGGCAAAGTTGCGACTGAGGCGGATGGCAGAGAAGCGCTCGGCATCTTCGGCAGAAAGATGGAGCTTATCGACAGCCCACCGGCGAAGGCAGGCGGCGGAGGAAAAACTCTGGAGCACGTTCCATACGTCGTGGACCTTCTCAGAGGGCGTCTTGGCCGTGCCTTGCTGGTATAGCGCGTCGATAGCCTCGACATAGTTGTCGCCGAAGATGGCACGGAGTTGGGTCGTCGTGGGGCAGCCCGCCACGCCATGCGACATGCTGTAGTTGAACTTATACAGGCTGTTGCCCGGGTCTTTGACGTACTGGTAGGTGCCCTTTCTGCCGGCAATTTTCTTGGCAATGTCCTTAAAGTCAAACTGGCTCTTCCTGTAAAACAGTGACTCCGCCTTTGCCCGCTCTTCGTCGGTAAGCGGGCGCAGCGCAGTGTCGCCGGGGCCTTGCACCCTGACGCCATTGAGGAACTGTAGCATACGGAAGCGCTCGAAAAGGGGGTGAGAGTCGGCACACCGCGCCCGTTTGGGCTCGAACTTACAGCGTCCCACACTCTGCCGCTGGCTCTTGAGCGGACGCTGGAAATAGAGGGCACGCGCCAGCTCGCGCACCTGCGCTTCGGAGAGTTGCTGCCGGCGGCAGATAGCGTCGAACTCACGGCGGTAGTGCTCCTCACGGCTGGTATAGCGGCAGCGCAGGCGCACCCTATTGCCGTGCTCGGCATAGAGCTGATAGAAGTAGTCGCCCAGATATTCGCAGCCCATGGCCGCCATGTCATCGCTCAGTTTACTGATGCCATCCTTTACCGCGCCCGTTTTATCTTGCTCCTCATCCTGGTCCAGACGGTTGCTCAAGAAGCCACGCCGTTGCGCCAGATGGTAGAGGGCGCGCCCCAGCGTATAGCGGTCGGCCTCGAGCGACAGGTCGAGCGTCTCGTGCAGGCAACGGTGGCGATAGACATAGGGATTCTTGCCGTCGGCCTCGTCGGTGCGTTGCCACAGCATAAACTCCCGGTCCAGCGGATAGACCTTCCGCACATGCCAATCGTGCAGCGCCTCTTCGGAAAGATAGGGACACCAGCCGTAGCGCACCAGTACCTTGAGCACCTCTATCTTGCGCAAACGCCGGCGGAAGTACTGGCGGCGCTTCAAACGGTATAATGTACGCTCCGAGGCCTTCGACGATTCTTTGTCCCCTTCAATCTTTACACCCTCTTGAAAAATATAACTGCCCCTGCGCACTAACGTATGTTGGTCGCTGTCATCCTGCCGGTCAACGACAGCCCATCCCAGACTGTTCGTGCCGACGTCTATGCCGAGTATTCTTGTCATAGTATGAAGTATAATAGGTTTGTAATGGCTTGTTTACAGCAAGCGCACGCAAGATAAACATTTCTCCGAATATGGCAAAAATAATCGGGCTCTCCCATGGGCAGTCCCCAAAAAAGCACTATCTTTGCGGCAGATTCATTTCTACATCTTATCACAATAAGGCTATATGCCGAAGGATTTAATTCTACCGCCCTCTTCGGAGGGCGTTTTTTCTTTTCTATACATCGCACCCCCCTTCCCGTCCTTTTTTGTGCTTCACCGCCACGGCATCGCCCCCTCTTGGCTGAAAATAGAGGGACTTTACCTTAGCAAGAACCTGCTGCGCGGCGTCATATATGTAGCGGACCGCACCATGGGTACGGGGCGCGGATGGTGTTTTTTGAAATCAAAGTTGTTACAAACTCGGAGGCGCGGCGTTATATAGGTAGTTGTCCTCGCACAGTTGCCGTGGCGGCGCGGAACAATTCCTTATTCTCTATCCTTTCTCTATGAAACACACACTTACCTTTTTCTTCTGCCTGCTGTCGGTGCTGACGGCAGGCGCGCAGGCGCAGCCTTTGCTGCAGTTCAGCCGAACGGGAACGAACTATGTGGTGTATGGGCAGGTGCAGGACTACGTCACGCGGCAGCCGCTGGTCGGGGCGAAGGCGCAGATACTGACGCCGGACAGCGTACTGCTCTTTGAATGGACAACGAACGCCCACAGCGGTGTGAAGGACACGCAGCAGGCGTTCATCCTGCTGGTGCCGAAGGCGGGCGACTATCTGCTGCGCTTCAGCAAGGAGGGCTATGTGGAGCGGACGATGGCGTACAGGGTGGACAAACTGAGAAAGGCGGAGCCCGTGATGCTGCACGACCCGGTGCTGCTGCGCCGCAAGCCGAAGGAGACGGCGCTGGGCGAGGCGACGGTCAAGGCCACGAAGGTGAAGTTTTATATGCGCGGCGACACCATCGTGTACAATGCAGATGCCTTCCAGCTGGAGGAAGGCTCGATGCTCGACGCGCTGATACGTCAGTTGCCGGGGGCGGAGCTGAAGGACGACGGCCGCATCATGGTCAACGGCAAGCAGGTGGAGAGTCTGCTGCTCAACGGGGAGGACTTCTTCAGAAAAGACCGGAGCATCATGCTGGACAACCTGCCGACGTACATGGTGCATAGGGTGGAGGTATATGAGAAGAGCGGACAGATGAGCCAACTGGTGGGGAGGGACATCGGCGACAAGCGGCTGGTGATGGACGTGCGCCTCAAGAAGCAGTATGATATTGGCTGGCTGGGCAACGTGGAGACGGCGGGCGGCTCGCACGAGCGCTATCTGGCGCGGCTCTTCGCCCTGCGCTTCACGGCGCACTCGCGGGTGTCGGCGTTTGCCAACATGAACAATGTAAACGACCGCCAGCGCCCGGGCGTGGGCAGCGAATGGATGCCGGCCATCAGCGACGGTCTGGGGACGACGCGCCAGGGAGGAATGGACTACCTCATCAACGACCGCCGGAAGCGCTTCAAACTGGAGGGCGAGGCGACGGTGAACCACACGGACACACGCCGCGACGAACGCACGGCATCGGTAGCGTATCTGCCGGGCGGGGACGTCTTCGGCCGTGAGCGCTACATGGCATACGCGCACAGCCTGAGCGTGGCGACGAACCACAGTTGGACGTTCAACAGCAGGTGGGTAAACGTCGCCGTGCGCCCCTCATTCTCCTATACCAAAAACAGGGGAAACAGGACGCGGTTGGCGGCGACGGCTGATCACGAACTGGTGGACAACGCGACGCTCGACACGCTCTTCGCGGCCGACGTGAGCGGCGGCACGCTGCGGGGCGTCATCAACCGGACGCGGAGCATGGAGCTTCCGGACGGCCACGACCTGACGACAGGGCTACAGGCGCAGGCGAGCATCCGCCTGCCGCACACGATAGACAATCTGCTGGTCGAGGCACGGGGCTACTACACCGAAAGCCGGCAGGAGGACTTCCGCCATAAATTGTACGACTACCCCACGGGGTCCTCGCCCACGGACCTGCGGAATGAGGCCGCCAAGGAGGGTACGGACAGCCGGTCGGGGGGCATAAAGTTGACTTACGTCTCGTGGCTGCTGGGGCACAACTGGATGGTGATGCCCTCTTACGAATTTGCCGCAGACCATACGGCACAGCGCAACCCGCTCTACCGCCTCGACGGCCTCTATGCCGACGCCGGCGAATGGCCCGCCCCGGGCGTGCTGCCTTCGGTGACAGACTGGATGGAACGGACCTTCGACCCGCGCCACAGCGTGTTTGCCACGGCGCAAAACCGGTATCACGTGGTGACATTCAGGATGCGGAAGGAGGAGTATATGATGAGCAAGTGGGCCTACGACTTCACCCTGCCGCTAAGCATCGACCGCAAGCGGATGGACTACTGCCGTCCTGCACTGGTCGATACGGCACTGGTGAAGCACTACGTATTCTTCCGCCCCTCGTTCTCTGTGCGCAACCGCTGGGTCAAGCAGACGGAAGACGGACGCACTGCGTACAGCCACGAGATGCGCCTCGGCTACGAGATGGGGATGGAGCCGCCCGCCATGAGTTACTTTGTCAACGTGCGCTCGGACGACAACCCGCTGGAGGTCTATACGGGAAACGACGGGTTGCAGGTCACGCAGCGCCACAAATGGAGCGCAGGATATACGTGGAACAACGCATTGCGCCACCGCCTGCTCGCCGTCACGGCAGACTACCAACTTTTCCGCAACGCGGTAGCCATGGGCTACGACTATAACCGCGAAACGGGCGTCAAGACCTTCCGGCCGGAAAATGTGAACGGAAACAGCAGTGCCACAGCGCGGGTAAATTTCTCCACACCATTAGACCGTAAGCAACAACTGACGCTGGACCTCAACACAGACGCGTCCTACTACCACAGCGCAGACCTGCGGAGCGATGCCACAGAGATGACCACGAAGAAGAGTTTTGTCAACACGTCGTACCTCACGCAGGGGGTCAACCTGAACTATGCTCCGGGGCGCATACGTCTGAAGGGCAAGGCAGCGGTGACGTTCACAACCCAGCGCTCGAAGCGCGAGGACTTCACGCCCACCGATGCCGCCGACATCCATTACGGTCTGACGCTCACGGCGGACATGCCGCTGGGATGGCAGTTTTCCACAGACGCCACCATGTACTGCCGCCGCGGCTACAGCGACAGCGCGATGAACGACGACTGTTTCATCTGGAACATGCGCCTGGCCAAAAAACTGATGAAAGGCAGGCTCAGCCTTATGCTGGACGGCTTCGACGTATTGGGCAACCTCTCGAACGTCAGCCGCCGCCTCGACGTCCAAGGCCACACGGAAACATGGTATCTCTCCATCCCCCGCTACGCCATGCTGCACATCGTGTACAGAATCAATGATTCCCGCGCCAAATAACGACGCGGAGTAACCATCCGAAACATCCTGTCGTCGCCGATACGCATGTCGGCTGGATGTTGCGCCATAACGATGCGATTATTCTCATCGAGACTGAACATGGCTTTTTTGCCAACAAAGTAAGCAAGCGAGAATAACATGCACAAGACGGCCTGTTTCGGATGGTTACCTCTCTCCAGCGAGGCCTTCGTTGGGCACGCTGCCTGCCATAAGTTTGTTGAACGAGCAGCCTTTCATCGCTCCATCATTCTCGCGAAGGTGCATGGCTCCCCCTCTGCATACGCTCCATGCCTGGCATGACGCGCATTCGTCTCTCTGCATCCACGACCTGTCACGGAATAGTTTGAAGTTATTGTTCCACACGTCCATGAAGCGGTCTCGGTAGATGTTGCCTTGGTCAAAATGGCTTCGGATACTGAGGCAACCGGAGATGGCGCCGTCATATCTGACAGATGCCACATTAATGCCCGCCCCACAGAAGAATGGATAGTCTCTCACTTCCATGTCGTAGTTGCCAAGGTAACCTTCGCAAGAGTAGGACACCCGAATGTCTTCCTTTAACCGCTCAGCTTTGATGAAGTCCATCAACTGGCGGAACTGGCCGGATGACAACTGCATGTCTGCATTGTTGGCAGCCCTTCCCATGGGGAACACCGTAAAGAGTCGCCAGTGCCTGACGCCTATCGACAAGAGGAAATCCTTAAATCGGGACAGGGATGCAAAGTTGCGCGCGTTGACGCAGGTTATAACGTCCCAAGTGATTCCCGATTGGGTCAAGGCCTTTATAGCGCCAACAGCATTACTAAAACTCATATTGCTGCCGCGCATCCAGTTGTGCTCCGCCTCGAAGCCATCCAAACTGATCGCAATGGTTTTTAGGCCTGCTTGAATCAGTTGCTCCAATTTCACAGCGTCCAGCAACATGCCGTTAGACACCATGCCCCATACGAATCCTCTGCGAGTAATCTCCCGCCCACACTCCACTATATCTCGTCTGACAAGGGGCTCACCACCCGTAGTGACGACCATAATCTGTGTTGGGTCCTTCGCTGAGGCAATGTCATCAAGCACGCCGGCAAAGTCTGCAAAAGGCATGTCGGATGGCATATCTTCTTTGCGACAGTCGCTACCACAATGCCGGCAATTGAGATTGCAGCGCAATGTACATTCCCAAAACAACTGTTGCAAGACGCGGCGCTCGGTGCGTTTGTCCAAAATCTCCTCAATAGTCATACCACTATTACCGGGAACTATTTTTTCTTTTTGAAGAGATTCCGAAGAAAGCCTCTTTCTTTAGGCTGTGGTATCGTTTCTTTTAGCCTATCGAACCATTCTGGCGGGCCATATACCGTCGGTCTTTTTGACTCGATCAACCATTCGGCGAGGCAGTCCACGAACGCTTCGGGAAGGATGATATTGTCCACTTTAAGAGCATTCTTAAAGAGTGGGGCAATATCCTTATCGCGGAAGCCGGCGATGCCGCAGCCTATGCGGGTGACAAGAAAGGTCAGATTGGGGTGTGCTTTGGCGTAGCGGATGAAATCGTCCACGTAGGGCTTGATGGTATCGACACCGCCCTGCATTGTGGGGATGGCGTAGGTCTGACCGTGATGCCCGACACCTTCTCCCCAAACGGCACCAAACCGCTGATAGGCAAGCCTTGCTGCGCCGCCACCATGGACTCCCGCCAAATTGCTGCCAAACACGAATATCTCATCGGGAGCTAACTCCGTAATTCTTTCGGGTGTATATCGTCTGCTGTACATGGGCTATACTGTAATCT
>JALEZQ010000010.1 GCA_022772475.1 Bacteroidales bacterium
TTACGTGCTGATTCTGTTGACACATCGCTTCAGGCTGCCGGACATGCAAGAGACCGGGCCGTCTGTTCGGCAAAGACTGGAAGCCCCTCGATGGGGCTCCAGTCTTCTGGTCAGGTTTGCCGGCATACGCTTTCAACCGGACCGTCTGTTCGGCATCACAAAGATAGACGGTTTTTTTCATTGTTGGCATTCTTCCTGCTTATATTTTTTCTCTTTCCACATCTTCCGCTGCATACCCTGTTCCATGTGTACTTCGGCTGGCGTTTTGTAGCCAAGGCTCATGTGGGGACGCTCATTATTATAGAAATGGATGAACCGGGAAATAATGTCGCATGCCTGTTCCTTCGTGGGAAGCTGCTTTTGCGGATAAATGCTTTCTGTCTTCAGTATGCCGTTGAAACGTTCTGCTATGGCGTTGTCTGTGGGATTGTAGTCTTCTGTCATTGAAATGGCTATTCCGTGTTCCTTCAGCATGGCCACATATGCGTCGCAACAGTATTGCACGCCACGGTCGGAGTGATGGACAAGGCCTGTGAGATTATCGCTGCCGTGCATGGCGGCGGCCTGGTCTATGGCCATCTGCAGGGCTTGCATGCTGGCGGATGCCTTTAGGGTGTCGGCAAGAATCCATCCCACTATCTTGCGAGAATAGGCATCGGTAACGAGGTGCAGGTAGCATACGTCGCCGTTGGTCAGGGCGATATAGGTGATGTCTGCAACCCAAAGCTGGTTTGCTGAAACAGGCATATAATTCTTTATCAGATTCTTCCATTTGTGATAACGATGGTTGGAGTTGGTCGTGTGGCGGGGCTTGGGTTTGGGAAGCATCAGCCCCTTGCGGCGCAGGAGTGTAAAAAAACGGTCACGTCCAGGCACAAGTTCGTGGCCAAACATGTTGGTGAGCATCAGCCACAACTTATAGCCGCCGATGCGGGGGTCTTCTGTACGAATATCCCTGGCGGCATCGACAATTCTGCGTTTATTCTCGATCTCCTTCTTGAAGTCTGCCTTCGACTGGTAGAAGGCTTGACGGCAGTGGCCAAATAACCGGCATGCAAGGGCTATTTTCATTTTGTCCTTGCTGACCAGTTCCGTTGCTACTTGGCCCCAGATTTTTTTCTGATGACAATGTCAAAGTATTCCTCCGCCTTGTCAATCATCATGTCTCGGGCCATTGTCTCCAAACGGGAAAACTCTAGCGCCTTCTCTAATTCACGGATGCGCTTCTTCAACTGGATGTTCTCTTCTTTGAAATCTGATTTGCTACGATTGCCCATAGTTTCGTCGTTTGGGTTAGATGGCAAAGATAAGAACTCTTCTTCGGATTGATAACGGGCTATCCACATATTTAATATGCGGTGGCCGCTTAATCCAAATTGCTTCACACATTGTCTCTTGCTCATACCAGAGACATAGTACTCGCGAAGAACTGACAGCTTGAACTCCTCACTGTACTTACGGTTTTTGCGACTCATTTAGTTGGATATTTATAATGGTTACTAAATGTGTCTACCTATATCAGTACAAGACAGGCGATTCGATTACCAAGGGCTGGCGCTTATTCCTGATAATAGACGCGCTTGACGCGGTCTGACACGGAGGTGAGGATTTCGTAGGGGATGGTTCCGAGAGCGTCAGAGAGGGTGGTTACGGGCAGTTGTTTGCCAAAGATTTCCACGCTGTCGCCCTCTTTGCAGTCGATGCCGGTCACGTCTATCATGCTCACGTCCATGCAGATGTTGCCCACATAGGGCGCCTTCTTTCCGTTTACCATACAGTAGCCGCCGCGGTTGCCCAGTCGGCGGTCCAAGCCGTCAGCATAGCCGATGGGGATGGCGGCAATGCGGGCATCGTGGTCCACGATGGTGCGCCGCGAATAGCCGATGCTGTCGCCGGCCGGCACGCGGCGTATCTGCAGGATGGTCGTGCGGAGGGTGGCCACGTTGTGAAGCGGACGGTTGTCGATGGGGTCTATGCCATAGAGGCCAAGACCCAGACGCACCATATCAAAGTGCCACTGCGGGAAGCGTTCAATGCCGGCACTGTTGCAGATATGGCGCAGGATATGATGCGAAAAGGCTTGTTGCAGTTGTCGTGAGCCTTCGTCAAAGCGTTTGAACTGCTCCTGCGAGAAAGCGTCGAAATCGGCGCTGTCACTACCGGCAAAATGGGAGAAGACCGAGCGGGGCAGCACGGCGTTCTGATGCGTCAGTCGGTCGATGAGCGCCGGCATGTCGTGCTCAGGATCGAAGCCAAGGCGGTGCATGCCCGTGTCCAGTTTGATATGGATGGGGTAGTTGGTGATGCCTTCGCGTCCTGCCGCATGAATAAGGGCTTCCAGTAGTCCGAAACTATATACCTCGGGCTCCAAATGATATTCGAAGAGCGTGTGGAAGGCCGTCATCTCCGGGTTCATCACCATGATGTTTCCCGTAACGCCTGCTTTGCGCAGGTCGGCCCCTTCGTCGGCCACGGCGACGGCCAAATACTCCACGCCGCGGTCCTGCAAGGTCTTGGCCACCTCAACGCTGCCCGCGCCATAGGCCGATGCCTTGACCATGCAGGTCATCTTCGTTCCGGGCTTGAGGAACGAGCGGTAGAAATCGAGGTTGTCGGTGAGCGCATGCAGGTCAATCTCCAGTGTTGTTTCGTGAACGCGCAGCGACAGCAGGTCCGTGATGCGGTCGAAACCGGCCGAACGTGCACCCTTTATGAGGATGAGTTGGTTGTGCAACGTGTCGAGCAGGTGCGAATCAATCAGTGCGTCCGTGTCAGGGAAGAAATGGCATTGGGGCGTGGTGAAGCGATGCTGCCATTGACTAATTTCCTTACCTACGCCGATGAGTAGGTCTATGCCGCGGTGCGCCGTCATCTCCGCCACCTTGGCATAGAGTTCGTCGCTGCTGAGCCCCGACTGCAAGATGTCTGAAAGGATGAGCGTGCGGTGCTCGGCGGCCGGACGGCGGTTCATGAAGTCGAGGGCGATGTCGAGCGATGTGACGTCCGAATTGTAGGCATCGTTGATGATGGTGCAGCCGTGTATGCCCTGCTTGACTTCCAAACGCATGGCGATGTTTTCCAGTTGGGCCATGCGCTCCCTAATCTGTGCCGTCGAAACGCCAAGGCATAGGCCGGCAGCGAGCACGTGGATGGCATTATGGAGCGAGGCTTCGTCGTCGAAGGGGATGGTAATGGTTTCCGAAGTACCTTGCCAGACGTAGGTAATGGTGGTCCGCCCCTCCCGGCGTTCAGCCTGCGCGATGTAGAGTTCGGCCTGTGCATCGCGCTGCGACCACCCCAGCAGGCGTCCGTGGCGCTCCATCTTGCCGATGGTCTGCGCGATGACGTCGTCGTCCTGGCAGAAGATTAGGGTCTGGCTGTCGGCGAAGAGCGCCAACTTTTCCTGACATTTCTCCTCCATCGAACCGAAGTTTTCCTGGTGTGCCGGACCAATGTTGGTCATGATGCCGATGGTCGGCTGGATGATGGTACGCAGGGCGTCCATCTCGCCGGGCTGCGAAATGCCCGCCTCGAAGATGCCCACTTCCGTGCGCTCGTCGAGCATCCAGACGGAGAGGGGGACGCCAATCTGCGAATTGTAAGACCGCGGCGACCGCGTGACGCGTTTCGATGGCGCCAGCAGTTGGTAAAGCCACTCTTTCACCATCGTCTTGCCGTTCGAACCCGTGATGCCGACGATGGGGATGTCATACTCGTCGCGGTGGCGTTCGGCCAGGCGTTGCAGAGCCTTCAGCGTATTGGGCGTCAGCAGGAAGCCCGCGTCAGGATAGCGCTCTTCCCGGTTGTCAGGAAGGGTATCTACGACAAACTGCCGCACGCCGCGCAGGTAGAGGTCGTGGATATATTTGTGGCCGTCGCCTACGGCTGTGCGCAGGGCGAAGAAAAGCGAGGTCTCAGGAATTGACAACGAGCGGCTGTCGGTGAGCAGCCATTCCACGTGGCCCTCGGCGGGACCGTAGTGATGAGCGCCTGTCAGCGCCGTGATTTTTTCCAATGTGTAGTACATGGCGAAATCGTATGGTAGGGTGTTGTAGGGTGTTTTTGGAAACTAAATGTCTCTGCTCACTGCTGTCTGATAGGGCAGCGTGGGGCAGACAGACTAATGCACGTCACCGTGCAGAACCGGTTATAAGGGTATGGGCTCTTCTTCCCACTGCGCGTAAGCCTGCGCAAAAGCCGCTTCTTTCTCTTTAAGTTTGGCCTGAAAGGCGGCATACGCTTCGCCCTCGCCTACGATGGGGCGGTGGGCACGGGCGGCAAGGAGGACTGCTTTGTTTTGAGAATAGGAGAGGAGGGGGTCGCTAAAGCACCAGGTCTTTAGCCTGTCAAACACATACGCGGTGGCCTGCGCCGACGGATGGAGCATGTCGCGGTCGTAGAATCGGTAGTCGCGCAGGTCGTCCATCACCATCTCGTAGGCGGGGAAATAGTGGACGAAGGCAAATTGCTGCGTCAGCGCCTCTGCAGCCAGATGCAGGACGGCCTTGGTCAGCGTTGAGGCGTGCAGACCGCGCCCGGCATAGCGGTAGGGACTGACGGTGAGAAGTACGATGGCTTCGGGGCGCAACCGGTGCAGACGGTCAATGACGGCCGTCCACTGCTCCACGATCTCCGCGATGGTCAGGCGGCGGGGCTGGAAGCAGGTGGCGGGTTGCTTGTGGCAGTTGCCGACGACCATGTCGGGCTTGTCCTTCAGAAACCACGCGTCGGCCGTTCCCCATGTGACGCTCACCACGTCGGCCTGAGCCATCAGCCGCATGGCAGGAAGTAGCGTACTGCGTATGCGGCGCAGACAGTCTGACTGCGTCGCAGAGGAAAAGGAAGAGGCATGGAGATGGCTGTGCCAAAGGTGGTCGTTGCCGCAAAACACATACCGGGCGGCATCAAAGCGGGCAAAGGCGCTGTCGTCATCGCCCCCATTCAGAATGACCTCAGCCCCTGCCATCAGAAGGTCGATGGCCGAGGCGATGCTCAGCGGATTGAATACGGGTCCGTAGGGATTGACGCAGACATGGCCTGAGGGTAGGGCATGATAAAGATGCGTGCCCACGCCATCGGCAAAGCAACTGCCAAGGGTGAGCACGTGTGTCGATAGGTCCATCGTCAAGGGCGCTGGAGGCAAAGTGCACACCGTGCGAAAGGGGTCAGACGAGGCTTTCATTGTCGTAGAGAAAAAAAGAAACAGGGACAGTCGGAGTATAAGCCGGGTTCTGTAGGCAGAGCGTTCTGCCTGTCTGTCATTTATCCGGATTTGACGTCGCCGCCAAATTCTATCGTCCTACCCTCCATCGCGGGTCTTGACGAACCGTCGGGCGGGGCGCGCCCTGATGGCGATGGTTTACGCGGACTTTCAACTCCCGACTGGCACAGCCCTCGGCGTCACCGCCAAGGCTGGTGGGCTCTTACCCCACCTTCTCACCCTTACTCCTGTGTCTTCCTCTTCGGAAGAGCCCCACGACCTGCCCACGTTACATCGACGACGTTGCCGCCGTCGGGACGTTGACGGGCCGCAGGTGAGCGGTTGTTTTCTTCTGCCATAGTCAAACCTTGCGGCCTCCTTCCCGTTAGGAAGCGGGATGCCCCGGGTTGCCCGGACTTTCCTCTCGCATCTCCGGAATGCGAGCGACAGACCCTCCGGCTGCCCCTGTGAAGTGATGCAAAGTTACTGCAAAACCCTCAGCCTGCAAACGATTACCTCTAAATTTTGCCCTTGTGGCCGCGGCTACAGCGCGCGAAGGCTCGCTAATTGCGAAGTACATATAGAAAATGACGCATTTATACAAGCAACGTCCCGTGCACAGGCTATACATTTGCACCGATAATCTTTACACTATAATACCATGAACATTCGTTTGGAACAACCCCAAGATTACCGCGAGGTGGAACTCCTCACCCGTGAAGCCTTCTGGAATGTCTATCGCCCGGGGTGCACCGAGCATTATGTGCTCCACTGCTACCGCCAGCGGCCTGAATTTATCCCCGACCTCGACTTTGTCATGGAGCACGACGGGCGCCTTATCGGCCACGTCATGTTCTCAAAGGCAGTCCTTACCTGTGACGACGGCACCCTGCTTCCCGCCTGCACCTTCGGTCCGCTGAGCATCCATCCCGACTACCAGCGCAAGGGATTCGGCTGCGCCCTGCTGCGTCATGCCCTCACTGTGGCCAAGGATCTGGGCTACGGCGCCGTCTGCATGGAGGGCAACATCGACTTCTACCGCCATGCCGGCTTCGTCGTGGCCTCCTCTCTCGGCATCCACTACCACGGCGAGCCCCGCGACAGCGACGTCCCCTATTTCCTTGCGCAAGAACTCCTCCCGGGCTACCTTCAGGGCCGCGAATGCACCTACCGCACCCCGGCGGGCTACTTCGTCGCCGACGACGCCCCCGCCGCCTTCGCGGCCTTCGATGCCACCTTTCCCCCGAAAGAGAAGGAGGTCAGGCCCGGGCAGTTATGGACGTAAAAAAGAGAATGAAGATGATTGAGCGGGGGCCTGCCAGCACAACTTCAACACCGCATTTCCGCAATTATTTTGCACGTCATGTAGTTACGTTTTTGCGATTTTCGCGTGAAGAAAGAAGTGTCGCAGCAGCACTTGCTGTCAGAAGCGGATGATGGCTGTGAGACCGCGGCTGTCGTCGCCGAAGGTGGCGGGGAGGAGGCTGATATTGGTGCGGCGCGACAGGGGACGGGTGAAAACCCATGCGCTGCCTACGCCGAGGGCGGTGCCGGCGAGGACGTCGGCCCAGTCGTGGCGATGGCAGCGCACGCGGCCCCATGCCACATAGGCTGTGACGGCATAGGCGGGGACGCCCCATTTCCAGCCGTAGCGGCGCATGAGAAAGGTGGCGCCATTGGCGGCGATGGCACTGTGGGTGCTGGGAAAGGCGTGGCGCCCTGTGCCGTCGGGCCGGTTCTTGGTGATGGCGGCCTCGAGGATATAGTTGGCGGTGAGCGTCGTCAGTGTGCTCAGTCCCCATTGGGCCAGTCCCTTGGGGTCGTGGTCGGCCCACGCCTTCGCCACACCTACTGCATTGGGGACGAGGCAGAGCACGTCGGTAGAGCGGCGGATGGCCGTGGTGGTCTGCGCGCGGCCCTTGACCATGCCGGCCGTGAAGAGGGCGATAACGACGAGAGCAAAGATGCGCATGGGGAAAGCAGTAGATGGGGTAGCCCGAGCGTGCTATTTGGCGGTCAACTCCTGAAGGCGCGCAATATACTTGCCCAGGATGTCAAACTCGAGGTTGACCTTCGTGCCGACGTGGATGTCGCAGAAATTGGTGTGCGTGAGGGTGTAGGGAATGATGCAGACGGAGAAGGTGTCGGCCGTCGGCGTGCATACCGTCAGGCTGACGCCATTGACCGTGACGCTGCCTTTATCGACGGTGAAGTAGCCGCGGCGGATGAGTTCGGGGGCCACGGCATAGCGGAAGGTAAAGACGTGGCTTCCGTCGGCGGGCTCAACGGCGATACATTCGGCCGTGGTATCGACATGGCCCTGCACGATATGGCCGTCCAGACGTCCGCCCATCGGCATGGCGCGCTCTATGTTGACCTTGTCGCCGACGTGCAGGTCGCCCAGATTGCTGCGCTTGAGGGTTTCGTCAATGGCGGTGACGGTGTAGGTGTCGCCCTGAATATCTACGACGGTCAGGCATACGCCGTTGTGGGCCATACTCTGGTCTATCTTCAGTTCGCCGGCGATGGGCGTAGTTAGGGTCAGGTGGAGGTTGGTGCCTTCCTTTTCCAGACGTACCACTTGGGCCGTGCCTTCTATGATTCCTGAAAACATAGGGATGTGTGGGTTGTTTTGTGGCTATTGTCCGGCGTCGTTCTCTCCGCGGGAAAGCAGAGAGGACGACGCCGGCGTGATGTGTTTATTTCTTGGCTTCCGGTTGCTCTTCCTTGTGGTTGGAAAGGTCTTCCGAGCCTTCGCTGAGCAGGTCGGTGCCCCAGTGGGTAGAAGCCAGACGCTTCTCGCGCTCGATGACCTCCTTGGCCTTCTTGGCATAGATGATCATGCGGAGCGACTGGGAGTAGGAAAGGTAGTTCCACATCCAGTTGAAGAGCACGATGACCTTGTTGCGCACACCGAGGATGGAGCGCAGATGGACGAGGAGCCACATGAGCCAGGCAAAGAAGCCGGCCATCTTGACGCGGCTGAACTCGGCCACGGCTTTGTTGCGTCCGACGGTGGCCATAGTGCCGAGGTTGCGGTATTTGAAGGGCTTCATCTCCTTGCCCTTTTCCATGCGCTTCAGGTTCTTGGCCAGAAGGTTGCCCTGCTGTATGGCGACCTGTGCCAACTGGGGATGGCCGCCCTTCCAGGCGTCGTCACCTTCGGGCATGATGCACTGGTCACCGATGGAGAAGACGCCGTCCAGGCCGGGCACGCGGTTGAAGGCATCGACGATGATGCGGCCGCCACGGCCCAGGTGTTTGCGGTCCAGGTTGCCGATGGGCTGGGCGGCCACACCGCTCACCCAGATGAAGGTGCGGGTGGCGATGGAACTGCCGTCCTTGAGCATGACGCGGTGATCGACATAGTCTGTCACCATCTTGCCAAGCAGGACGTTGACGCCCATAGAGCGCAGGTACTTCTCGACATGCTCGGACGATTCAGGACTCATGGCCGAGAGCAGGCGGTCGCCGGCCTCGATGAGGTAGATGTGCATCAGCGACGAGGGCAGGTCGGGATAGTCTTTCGGCAGGACGTAATTCTTCATCTCGCTCAGTGCGCCGGCAATCTCGACGCCCGTGGCGCCGCCACCGACGATAACGATGTTGAGCAGTTCCTGGCGTTCCTGGTCGCCGGCGCAGGTCAGTGCGCGCTCAAAGTTGTCGAGCAGGGCATTGCGCAGACCCATGGCCTCGCCCACGTTCTTCATCGGCATGGCCTCTTCGGCCACATGGGTGTTGCCGAAGAAGTTCGTCGTGGCACCGGCAGCGAGGACGAGATAGTCGTACGAAATTTTGCCGATGGAGGTCTGGATAATCTTATGTTCGGGGAAGATAGAGCGCACCTCTGCCATGCGGAAGTAGAAGTTTTTGCGCTTCTGGAATATCTTGCGGAAGGGGAACGAGATGCTGGAGGGCTCTATGCCTGCCGAAGCAATCTGATAGATGAGGGGCGGAAACTGATGGTAGTTGTTGCGGTCCACAAGGACTACCTGAAAACCGGACCTCTTGAGTTTGTTGGCCAATTTTAGTCCGCCAAAGCCGCCACCGACGATGACGACACGTTTACGCTCTGTTTGGGGAATATTGAAACTCATAAGTGTAGGGTATGTAGGGTTTGTTGTTTGTTATGTTCCTCGTAAGGCAGATACTACAGCGTCTGCGGTGCGCGATACTGTCCTTTGTTTCGGCTGTAACGGCCATAGGTAATGGCGCTCTGCGGACAGTGGTGGTAGCACGACAGGCACAGCGTACAACCGGCGGTCCATGTCGGCCGCGGGCCACTGTCTGTCGCCGTCATCCGGATGCTTCCCGTGGGGCAGCCCTTGGCACAGCGCCCGCATCCCGTGCAGGCATCGGCCCGCAGGCGGAAGGCGCCCGGCCCCGTCAGGAAGCGGTTGAACAGCGGGCGCAGCACATGGCTCTTGACCCACGGCAGGGCGCCCGGTGTAACCCGCACGATGCCCTGCTCACCCGCAGCGATGCTGTCGGCGATGGGGCGGAGTGTGTCCGGCGCAGCCTGCAGTTTGCTCTGCTCCACCTCCTTAGAATCTACGTCGAAGCCCGGCAGGGCGACATACGTGTTGGGCATACGTACCGACCATGCGCCGTCGAGCATCAGGTTCAGCGGCCGTAGCATGCGGGCCAGCAGACGGTCGGTTCGCCCGATGTCGTCGCCGCAGGTGCATACCATATATAAGCGGTATGGCCGGGTGGGCGGTGTTGCCCCACTGCGCTGCGACCGCTTCAGGTATGCCTCCACAAAGCGCGGCGGTCCCCACGCATAGACGGGGAAGCAGAGAATGAGCCGTTCATCCTTGTGGCAGAGGTCGCTCAGCGGCGGCGTGGCTGGCGTGAGGGCTATGGCGCGGTCGTTGCAGAGCGATGCCAGCCGTTCGGCAACCAGCCGCGTATTGCCCACGCCGGAGAAGTAGAGAATCATCGCACGAGGGCTTTGGTATAGACGAAGCAGTTGGCAAACACACGTGGGGCCTCGGGGACGGGACGTCCGAAGAGGGCAAAGACGGTGCTGCCGCTGCCGCTCATCGAGGCGTAGAGAGCGCCCATGTCGTAGAGCGTCTGCTTGATGGCGGCTATCTCGGGGTGAAGGGCAAAGACGCCCTCCTCGAAATCGTTGCTGACGGTGTCGCGCCACTCGGCGATGGGTCTTTGCAGACTTTCGCGCAGGTCGTAGCGGGGGGTGCGGGGCGTGATGCCGGCGTAGGCCTCGCGCGTGCTGACGAAGACGTCGGGCTTGACCAGCACCAGATGGTAGCCGGCGAGCGACAGCGGATAGGGCGTCAGCCGGTCGCCGATGCCCGTGGCCCATGCGGCACGCGAGCGGATGAAGAAGGCGCAGTCGGCGCCATAGGGCGCGATGCGGCGCTCCATTTCATCGTCGGTCAGCCCCAGGCCGTATTCTTCGTTAAGCCCCGTCATCATGGCTGCGGCGTCGCTGCTGCCACCGCCAAGGCCGGCGCCCATGGGGACGCGCTTCTGAAGGAGGATGTCGAGGGGGGGCAGGTCAAACTCGCGCGCCATGTCGCGATAGACGCGGACCACGAGGTTGTCCTCCGGGTTGGCGCAAGGCGCATAGCCCTCTGTGCGCAGCACATAGGGCGCCGCATCCATGGTGCTCAGCGGCTTGGTTTCGATGACGTCGCAGAGCGGAATGGGGTAGAACACCGTCTGCAGGTCGTGGTAACCATCGGGGCGGCGGGCCGTGACGTAGAGGCCCAGGTTTATTTTGGCGCGGGGATAGACAAGCATGGCGTAAGGTTTTTACCGGTAGTTGTTGGAGGAAGGCCCCTTAAAGGGTGTAGGGGAATTGGGGGAGTCCACGCGGGCGGCTCAGCTGACGTACAGCACGAGGCCCTTGAGGTATTCGCCCTCGGGATGGTAGATGCTCACGGGGTGGTCGGCGGGCTGGTGCAACTGGTGCAGGATGCGCACGTGGCGGCCGGTCTCGGCGGCTGCGGTGAAGACGGCCAGGCGAAACTGCTCCTTGCTGACGGCCTGCGAGCAACTGAAGGTGAACAGGATGCCGCCGGGCTTTATCTGCCGCAGGGCGGCGGCGTTGAGGCGGGTGTAGCCCTTGATGGCGTTGCGCAGCGCGCTCTGGTGCTTGGCGAAGGCGGGCGGGTCGAGCACGATGAGGTCGTAGGGACAGGGCTGCGGTATGCGGCCGAGGAAGTGGAAGGCATCTTCGGCGAAGCCTTCGTGGCGGGTGTCGCCGGGGAAATTGAGGGCCACATTGGCATTGGTCAGGTCGATGGCTTTGGCGCTGGCATCGACCGAGTGGACCAGCGTGGCGCCGCCGCGCAGGGCGCTGACGGAGAAGCCGCCGGTGTAGCAGAACATATTCAGCACGCTGCGACCGTGAGCATAGCGCTCGATGAGGTGGCGGTTCTCGCGCTGGTCAACGAAGAAGCCGGTCTTCTGGCCGTTGAGCCAGTCGATGTGGAAGCGCAGACCGTATTCCTGCGCCACCTCGGTAGCGCTCGAGTCGTCGCCGACGAGGTATTCGTTCTTGGCGTCGAGGTGGGCCTTGTAGGGCAGGGTGGTCTCCGACTTGTAATACACCGCCGTCACCCAACCCTTGGACGAACTGACGATGGCATCGGCAATGGCCTGCCTGACGTAGTGCATGCCGGCCGAGTGGGCCTGCATGACGGCGGTATGGTCGTAGATATCGACGATGAGGCCGGGCAGCCGGTCGCCTTCGCCATGGACCAGACGGAAGATGTTGTTTTCGCGCCGGCCAATCAGTCCGAGCGAGCGGCGCAGTTCCCAGGCTTCCGTCAGCCGTTCGTGCCAGAAGGCGGCGTCGATGTTGCACGGGGTGAAGGAGAGGATGCGGACGGCCAGCGAACTTTTCTCGTAATGGCCGAGGGCAAGAAACTGTCCCTTGGCATCGACGACGCGCACCAGGTCGCCCTCGGCCACCGATTCGTCCACCGAGGCCAGGGCGCCGGAAAATATCCAGGGGTGAAAGCGCAACAGGCTACTTTCCTTTCCTTTGCGCAGTTGCAGGGTCTTCATATCGTTTGTGGTGTTCGGTTCTCTTTGATGATTTGGTAGCCTTCACGCTGCGCCTCGGTCAGCCGGTCGTAGAGCACGAGGCAGGCGTAGGCATCGGTAGCGGCATATTGCTGTTGGTTGGCGGTGAGGGTCTCGGCTTCCCAGTTGGTCAGTTGGGCTCCCTTCGAGATGCGTTCGCCCACGACGTTGGCATAGAGTTTTTGCAGACTCATGTCGCGCAGTCCCATCGCTGCCGCCATGGTCTGGAGTTCGATGACGCCTTGCGGCTCCATGGGCACCCTGCGCCTCAAGGCCGTAAAGTCGTCGTGGAGCGACAGGCCCACTTTCTTCGTCGTCGGGCTCTCCATCAGGCGGACGATGCACGGCGGGACGCCAATCCAGTTGAGGCGAAATAGGAAGCAGATGCCGGGGGCTGCCACCTGAAGCAGGGCCACCTTGTGGCTGACGCCGCGCCGGAAGACAGGGCGCGTTTCGGTGTCGATGCCGACGAGGGGTTGCTGCATGAGGTAGTCCACGGCACGGTTGGCCTCGCCTTCGCCGATGATGCTCACGATGCGTCCGTCATAAATGCAGCGGGGCAAGGCCTGTACGTAAGCCTTGTCCGTGGTCTCGAAGAAGACGTTCTTGGGCTTGGCGGTGGGAATGGCTGTGGGTGTGGTTGCCGTGCTCATAGCGTGTCGTATCGGTTTTCGTGAAGGGCACGTAGCGCGCCGAGCAACTTTTGTCCCCACGACAGTGCGAACTGTTCCTTGATGTCATAGAGGGCCACCTGCAGGGCTTCTTCGTGCCCGCCGCGCACCACCTCGACGAAGTTTCGGAGGGCCTGGTAGATGTCGGCCAGGTTTTCACTGATAGTGCAAAACACGGGGGCGTCGGAGTACTTGAAATCTTCTACGAAGACGTCCAGAAACTCGTCGTTCGTCCCCAGCAGAGCGGCTATCCGGCAGCGGACAAACTCGTAGTCGTCTTCCGTCACTTTCTCTTCGTTGTAGCCGGGCATTTCCTCTACAGCGGGCAGCAGACTGGCCCTGACGTAGAGCATGGCCAGCAGGGGGCGCATCACGTCGCTCCATCGGGCGGCATCGTTGGCACCGACGGGCGTTTCGAGGTGCTTGCACAGCTCGGCAGCGACGGTGACGAAGTCGGCCACGGCGGGACGCATGAGCAGCGGTTGGTCAGTATCGGTGGGTGAAGATATGTGGGTATCTGCGTTACGCATATCGTCGTAGGTTGTATAGTGTTATGGACAGCCGGCTACTTGGAACTGGCCGGCCATCGTGCGTTATTCGTATTTGATAGCCTTGGCAGGCTGGATGCGGGAGATGATGAAACTGGGCAGAATCATGGCCAGCACGCATACCGCGAGCGTGGCGATGTTCAGGCCGACAATCCACAGCCAATCGATCGACACAGGGGCGACATCGACATAGTAGTTCTCGGGGTCGAGGCGGATGATGCCCCACTGCCATTGGGCAGCCACGAAGGCCAGGGCGATGACATTGCCCCACACCAGACCGCGCACCACGATGTGCGTGGCATATAATATAAAGGTGTGGCGCAGCTTGGTGCGTGTGGCACCGAGGGCACGCAGCACGCCGATGGTCTGCGTGCGCTCGAGGATGAGGATGAGCAGACCGCTGATCATCGTAAAGCCTGCCACGCCGGCCATGAGGATGAGGATGACCCACACGTTGAAGTCGAGGAGCGAGAGCCACTGCACCACAGCCGCCGTGCGCGGGTTTTCCTTAACGGAGAGCGTGGCCACGGCGCTGCCGTTTTGCTCGGCATACCGGTCAACGATGTGCTTTATGCGCGGCTGAACGGCCTCGATGCTCTCGAAGTGGTCCAGCATGATTTCTAAGGAGGCACACTGCGCCGTCGTCCAGTTGTTGAGCCGGTCAACAAGGCGCTTGTCCGTCCAGACGATGTGGTTGTCGAAGCCGCTGAGGTGCGTTTCATACACGCCGACGATTTTCAGCGGACGCATACGGATGCGGTCGCTCACGAAGTAGGTCAGCACCTTGTCGCCCACCTTGAGCCTCATCTTTTCCTTCTGTGTGCGCGAGATGGCTATCTCGTCGGCCCGGGCGGCGGTATCGGCGGCGGAAGCAATGGCGGGCAGGCGGCCCTCGATGATCTGGCCGGCAATGAAGCAGGTGTCGTAGTTGGCGTCGATGCCCTTGAGGGCTATGGTCTGGAAGGCTTCGTCGGTCTTGAAAATGCCCATCTTCATCGACACGGGGGCCACGTGCATCACGTGCGGCAGTTGGCTTATGGCATCAACCGTCGGCTTGTCCAAGGCCACCGGATAACTTTCCGGCGATGACAGCGCGCGCAGGTCCATCACCTCGATGTGCGAGGCAAAGCCGGTGAGGCGTGCCCGTATCTCCTTCTGAAATCCCTGCACGATGCACACCGACAGAATCATCACCACCAAACCAACAGCAACGCCCGCCGTGGCGATGCGAAGCGCCAGGCGGGAGGCATTGCGTGTGTGGTCTTTGGATGTGGCGCGGTAGAAGCGTCGTGCCAGAAACAGGGGTACGTTCATCATTCGGTGCGTCCGGGGTAGGCTTTGAGGGCTTCCGCCAGGACGACGAGGGCCCGCATGAGGTCTTCTTTCTTGAGGACATAGGCCATGCGCACCTGGTTGCGGCCTGCGCCGGGCGTGGTATAGAAGCCTGCCGCGGGCGCCATCATGACGGTCTGGCCTTCGTAAGAGAAGTCAGTCAGGCACCATTCGCAGAAGCGCTCGGCATCATCGACGGGCAGTTTGGCCACGGTGTAGAACGCACCCATGGGGATGGGCGAATAGACGCCGGGGATGCGGTTGAGTCCGTCGATAAGGCATTTACGGCGCTCCACATACTCGTCATAGACCTCGCGGCTGTAGTCCTCGGGCTCGTCCAGCGAGGCTTCGGCCACTATCTGACCGATGAGGGGCGGACTGAGGCGGGCCTGACAGAACTTCATCACGGCGGCGCGCACCTCGGGGTTCTTGGTGATGAGGGCGCCGATGCGGATGCCGCACTCGCTGTAGCGCTTCGATACGGAGTCGATAAGCACGACGTTCTGCTCGATGCCCTCCAGGTGGCAGGCGGAGATATAGGGCGATCCGGTATAGATGAACTCGCGATAAACCTCGTCCGAGAACAGGTAGAGGTCGTACTTCTTCACGAGGTCGCGAATCTGGTTCATCTCGCGGCGGGTGTAGAGGTAGCCCGTCGGGTTGTTGGGGTTGCAGATGAGGATGGCGCGGGTGCGCTCGTTGATCAGTTCTTCAAACTTCTCCACCTTGGGCAGCGAGAAACCCTCCTCGATGGTTGTGGCGATGGTGCGGATGACGGCGCCGGCCGAGATGGCGAAGGCCATGTAGTTGGCATAGGCGGGTTCGGGAACGATGATTTCGTCGCCGGGGTTCAGGCACGACATGAAGGCAAAGAGCACCGCCTCAGAGCCGCCCGAGGTGATGATGATGTCGTCCGCATCGAGGTGTATGTTGTACTTCTCGTAGTAGTGGGTCAACTTTTCACGGTAACTCTTGAAGCCTTGGCTCGGACTGTATTCCAGCACTTTGCGGTCGATATGGCGGAGTACCTCAAGACCCTTGTCGGGCGTGGGCAGGTCGGGCTGTCCGATGTTCAGATGATAGACGTGCACGCCGCGTTCCTTGGCAGCAGAAGCCAAGGGGGCCAGTTTGCGGATAGGGGAAGCCGGCATCTGTGTGGCGCGCTCAGAAATGTGTGGCATGGGTTGGGATAGGTATTAATAGAGTAGTGTGGGCAACCATAAAGCAGACTATTGTCCGCCCCGTTGCTCTTTTATGTGCAAACTTACGTAAAGTTTTTGAAAACTGCGCCCTTTTCCCCGATAAGTAGGGGCATTTTGTGTTGTCCAGCCCTTGGGAATCGTGTTCCCAGCCCTTGGGAATCATGTTCCCAGCCCGTGGGAACATTATTCCCAGCCCTTGGGAATCGTGTTCCCAGCCCTTGGGAATCGAATTGCCAGCCGCTGGTAATTGAATTGCCAGCCGCTGGTAATCGAATTGCCAGCCGCTGGTAATCGAATTGCCAGCCGCTGGGAATCGAATTGCCGGCCGCTGGCACTCGAAGTGCCAAGGACAGGGTAAATTTTATCAATAATCTAAAAACTGGAAATATGGCAACAATCAAATTAAAATTTCGCCCCTCATCTATACCCGGAAAAGAAGGTGTATTAGTCTATCAGATAACACAAACCCGTGTAACCAAGCAGATAAAAACCGGTTGT
>JALEZQ010000065.1 GCA_022772475.1 Bacteroidales bacterium
AGCGCCGAGAAGTCGCGATTTAAGTACATGCAGCAGCAGGCCACGCGGCTCAAGTACGCGGCCAAGGATGCCACCAAGACGATGTACGACCTTGACATGGAAGCCTACTATGACGACAGCGACCGCCTGCAGGAGTTCCTGCTGCTGCTGATCGACCGGACGGCAGCCAACGAAGCGCGCTTTGATATGGCGCGCCACAGCATAGAGCGGATGAAGTCTATCCTCGGGCTTTACCCAAAGGCCCAGAAGAAGGAAGAAGGCATCGTGAGACTGCTTCGCGGCAAATGACATAAAAATAACGACCTATGGAAAAGAACTTGCTCAAATTCGACATCATGCTCGGCGGCCGCTTCTTCTGCACGATGGCCTACCGCTTCTGCCCGGCGTTCGCCGTGACGCAGGAGGAACTGGAAGCGTTTGCAGAGAAGCACCACCCGTTTCTGAAACACCGAAAATATACGATTGCCCTATGAACGACATTAAAGACCTTTTCAGAAATCTGCGCGGGCTCAGCGGCGAAGACGTGGTCTGCTTCGTGCTGACGCTGGTGCCGGTGGCCATGATCTTTCTCGGCATGTACATCTTCTGCTGAGACCAAGGCGACAACGTGATATATCTTGGACACATCTTGGACAAAATCCTTCTTACATCATAGACAAACCCCTTCCCCATCATGAAAGAACTCATCAGCATCCAATCTCGCCTCAATGCCCCCAAGGGCCGCACCAACCAGTTCGGCCATTTCCGCTACCGCTCCGCCGAGGACATTCTGGCCGCCGTCAAGCCCATCCTGCGCGAGGAGGGCTGCTTCATCACCCTCACCGACGAGGTGCGCGAGGTAGGGCAGCCCGCCACCACCGTCACCGAGAACCAGAAGACCGGCACCATACAGCGCACCTCGTCCACCCGCATCTACATCCGCGCCACCGCCACCATCACCAACGCCGCCGGCGACACACTGAGCGTCAGCGCATGGGCCCGCGAGGAGCCGTCGCGCGCCGGCATGGATGCCGCGCAGGTCACGGGCGCTGCCTCGTCGTATGCCCGCAAGTACGCCCTCTGCGGACTGCTGGCCATCGACAACGAGGACGACCCCGACACCTACGCGCCGCAGAACGGCGGCGGCCACGGCGCACAGAACGGCGCTGCACCGGCACAGCAGCAGGCACAGCAGCAGGCCTATGCCACGACGGGCGACGCCGAGCGCGACGCCATGCTAAACCGGGCGCTGCAGCAAGTGGCGCAGGCGCGGACGAAGGAAGACCTCGTGGCCATCTACACCAGTTTCACGGCGTTGCAGCCGCTGCCCGCATTCAAGAGCGCCATGACGGCCAGACGCAAGGCGCTGGGCATACGCAACGCCGCCGACAAGCAGACGGCATGACACGGAGCCGGGCTGCATGGGAGGCCCACGTGGCCCGGATCTATCCTCTCACATATACATTTATACATATTATGATAACTCTTTCCACCATCCCCGTCACCTTCAATCAGGAGGCGCACACCTACACCCTCGACACCACGGGGCAGGCGCTCAGCGGCGTCACATCGACGCTCATGCGCCGCCTCTTCCCCGACAAGTACAAGGGCATACCCAAGGCCGTGCTGACCCGGGCAGCCGAGCGTGGTACGAACATCCACGAGGACATCGAACTCTCCGAGGAACTCGGCTTCGAGCCGACCACCGACGAGGGGCGGAACTACCTCCTCCTCAAGGAGGACAACGGCCTACGCTTCCTCGAAAGCGAATACACCGTTTCCGACATGGAGCACTACGCCAGCCAGATTGACCTCATCTTTGAGGCCGGCGAGAGCAGCGTCCATCTGGCCGACATCAAGACCACGTCTGTGCTCGACGTGGCGGCCGTCTCGTGGCAGCTTTCCATCTACGCCTACCTCTTCGCACTGAACAACCCCGGCATCGCCGTGGAACGCCTCTACGCCATCTGGCTGCGCGGCGAACGGGCCGAACTGGTGCCCGTGCCGCGCCATACGGACGACGAGGTGCTCCGCCTCATCGAGGCCGACCTGCAGGACCTGCCGTTTGTGGCAGAGAGCGACGTGCCGGCCTTCATCACCGAGCGCGAAGACCTCATGCTCTGCCTCGAGCGCGACATACGCAGCATGAAGGAACGGCTGGAACAGATGAAGCAGGACATCATGGATGCCATGACCGAGCAGGGCAGCACCTCCATCGACACGGGTCGCGTGCTCTACACCATCACCAAGGGCACCGAGCGCTCCACCTTCGACAGCCGCGCCTTCCGCAAGGAGCACGAAGACCTCTACCAGCAGTTCATGAAGAAGAGCACCACGGCGCCGTCAATGAAGATTACCATCCGATAAAACAAAATAACCCCAGTGCCGGTCGGGTCACCGACGGGCCAAAACCAAAGAAACACCATGGCTATCTACACCATCTCAGGGACCATCACGCATGTGTCACCCATCGTAACCATCACCACACGCTCCGGCGAACCGCTGAGCAAGCGCACGGTCGTCATCACGCAGCGACGCTTCAATCCCACCTCGGGCGAAGAATACCGCCCCAACCACATCCCCATTGAAGCCACAAAGACGTTCTGCCAAGTCATCGACAACTTCCCCGCCGGAACACCCGTCCGCGTCACCTTCGCCCTCAACGGCCGCGAGTGGGCCGACCAGAGAACGGGCGAGATACGCTACTTCGTCAGTCTTCTGCTCACCAGCATCGAGCGCGACGAGACAGCCGCCGCACATGTAGAGAAGGCGCAGACGCAAGCCGTCGTATCGCAGCAGCCCAACGGCGCCTATACCGCCGGTCATGCAACCCCCGCCGACGACGGCCTCCCCTTCTGACAAAGCACCCCCCGTGACGGGCGGGACACCGCCCAGCCAAGAACCACCTCCACCATGCTCTACGACCTCCGCAAGACCATCGACGCCAAGAGCGCACGCATCAGGCTGGAACACCTCATCAGCCGCGGCGCCGTCATCGAAATGACGGAGCGGCGCCCGCAGCGCAGCCTGCGGCAGAACGCCTACCTGCACCTCATACTGGCCTACTTCGCCGCCGAGACGGGCAACACGCTCGAATGGGTCAAGCAGCAGTACTACAAGCGCACGTGCAACCCCGACATCTTCATCGCCCGGCGCGAGGACGACCTGCTGGGCAGCGTGACCTACGTGCGCTCGTCGGCTGATCTGAGCACCGAGGAAATGAGCCGCAGCATAGAGCGCTTCCGCAACTGGTCGGCGGCCGCAGCGGGCATCTACATTCCAGAGCCCGACCGTCCGGACGAAGTGCTGGAGATGCAGCGCGAGGTGGAGCGATACCGAAACTATCTATAAAAACAACTCTCATTTTTTTGTAAGCAGATTGCCGCACCGAAGCGTCGGTGCACACTGTCTATTTTAGAAAAGGGCAAGCCCTCCTGTGAAGGCCGGCATGTCCGAGATCACTCTTATTCTTTATCAATGGCAAGCCCACCTGTGAAGGCCGGCTTGTCCACACGGCACGGGACACACGTCCCACACGGCAAACCGCACGGCAGCGGGCGGGAAGCGGTCCGAATCCGCAGTGCCGACGACCTCAACATTATTAACCTAACGGAAATAACAGCCTTAACATGCCTTACTACATGCACAAACCGGACAAACCGCGCGCCAAGCCCACAGGCAAGGACGGAGGGCAGCGCTCGTCTGCCAATCTGAGGCGGCGCCTCGATAAGGTCTTCTCGCGATACATCCGTCTGCGCGACGCCATGCCCTCGGGCTTCTTCCGCTGCATAGCCTGCGGCCAGATCAAGCCCATCAGTCAGGCCGACTGCGGACACTACCACTCGCGGACGCACACCGCCACACGGTGGGACGAGGACAACTGCCACGCCGAGTGCCGCTACTGCAACCGCTTCCGCGCAGACCACCTCATCGGCTACCGGGAGAACCTCGTCCGCAAGATAGGGCAGCAGCGCTTCGACATGCTCGCCGTAAGGGCGGGCACCACAAGCCAACTGTCGGCCTTCGTCCTGGAGAGCCTCATCAAGTACTACACGGAGAAGGTCGGCGCGCTCAGAAGAGAGAAGGGCATCCGCATCTGAGATGATTCACACCAACAACAACCCACACCATGGAAAGAGAAACGTTCGTCTTTCACAAAGAATGGAGAGAAGCCACAAGCGGGCTGCCCGCGGAGGTCAGGCTGGAGATCTACGAAGCCATTATAGAGTATGGCATATCGGGGAGATTGACCGACCTGAAACCGATGGCAGCGCTGGCATTTCGCTTTGTCAAGGCCACGCTCGACAGGGACGCCGAGCGATACGGAAAGGCCGTAGAACGCTCCAGAACCAACGGGAAAAGCGGTGGAAGACCTGCGGCAGAATCGCAAAGCGCTGAAAGTCAGACACAGCAAAACCCAGTGGGTTTTTCGGAAACCCACTCGAACCCCAAAAACCCAGTGGGTTTTTCGGAAACCCAACAAAACCCAACGAAACCCAAAAAACCCAGTGGGCCCTATAATGATAATGATTATGATAATGATATAGAAGAAAAGAAAGAGAGAAAGAAAGAAGGTGCGGCTGGCGCCGCCACGCTCCAAAAGCGGAAGGAGGATTTTTACAGCAGCCTCGTGCCCTACGTCACGACCTACGGCAAGGACCTCATCCGGCAATTCTTCGACTACTGGACCGAGCCCAACCGCTCCGCCACCCGTATGCGCTACGAACTGGAGCGCACATGGGACCTGCGCCGCCGCCTCGCCACATGGGCCCGCCGCGACAAAAACTTCCAAAGCCATGACCAAGACCATCACCAGCCTGCTCAGCAGCCTACAGCCGACCAGCGCCGCGCCGGCGCCATCGGCCTCATCGCCCGCCTCGCCGCAGAAGACGACGGCCATCGCGACGCCTGAGGAGCGCACGCGCTTCCTCGAAGCCTTCAGTCCGGCCTTCCAGATGCGCATCTGCCACGACGAGAGGCAATGTCTCTTCGGCCCGTACCCCACGCTCGCCGAGGTGGGGCGCATGATGGGGCGCAACGTGCCGCGCATGTGGCTCATCCCGCAGCTCTACAACCTGTCCGAGTACTGCGGCGTGCGCGACAAACTCACCGACGAGCAGATGGACGAACTGGCCTACGTCATTGCCAGCGAGTTCGCCTACCTGCGCATCAGCGAGATCATGCTATTCCTCCACCGCTTCAAGGGCGGTCGCTACGGCCGCTTCTACGGCACCGTGGACCCGCTGGTGGTCACCACCGCCCTGCGCGACTTCCTCCGCGAGCGGGCCGATGCCATAGACCGCCACCAGCGCAGCCGGCACGAACAGCAGGCCGACGACGAGCGACGCAGCGCCGTGACCTACGAGGAGTATCTGCGCCTGAAGGAGCAGCACCGAATCTGAAAACCCCGACAAAATGAAAAACGCCATGTCCGCCGACTTCCCCCTCACCACCGCCGACCTCCGGCGCATCGCCAGCATTCTCAACGAAGCTGCCGACCTCTATCAATCCTTCGACGAGCCCGAAAGCCTCCACCGCGCCCGGCGCCTGCGCCTCATCGCTGATCAGTACACAAACCGCAACCTAACGGAGTAACCACCATGCCGATAATCAACTTCCCGCCATTTGTCCGCAGCAAGTACGGCATCCGCATCAAGCGCTGCTGTGCCGCCTGCGCCTTCTACCGCGACCCCAGAGCCTGCCCCGAGCCCGCCCCGAGCCCTGGCACGCCCAACCAGTGCGCACGCTTCGCCCTGCTCTACGGCCTCAAGAACGCCGGCAAGGGCGACGGCAGCGTCAAGCGCTTGGACTACATGCGCTACCACCTCTACCGCCACAGCCTATTGCAGGGCGAGGTAGATACAGAAACACTGCGGCAGAACTATTCCGCCGACAACGGCAGCATCTACGAAATACCTCCCGGCCATCAGCCGTAGGAGCGAAACGTGTAAAGAAATCGCGAAAAACTTTACACGTGAGCGGCAACATGTAAAACAATCGAAAATTTCTTTAAAGGAATAAATAACTATGGAAAATTGGATTGAAACGAAAGTCAGATACGAAAAGACTTTAGAGAATGGTATGCATAAGATGGTGAACGAACCATATTTGGTCAATGCTATCAGCTTCTCGGAAGCAGAAGCTCGTATTACCGAAGAAATCACTCCGTATATGCAGGGAGATTTCAGCGTATCAGCAGTAAAGAGAACCAATATCTCAGAGATATTTTTTAATGAAGATACCTCTGCTGATAAGTACTACAAGATTAAGGCAGCGTTCATCTTCATCAACGAGAGAACATTTGCAGAGAAACGCAGTAATACAAACTTTCTCGTTAAAGCAAAAAATTTGGTCGATGCGCTGAATAGATTTCAGGCAGGAATGAAAGGAACGATGGCTGATTACGAGATAGTCAGCGTTTCAGAGACCGCTATAATGGATGTATATACGTATAAGCCTAAAGAATGAATGCTAAGCAGTTCTTCGACAGCGTGACGATAATGCGGAAGTATCAGAAAGAGTACTTCCGCACTCGTTCACAAGCACCTCTACAAGCCATCTGAGCGAAACGTGTAAAGAAATCTCCAAAAACTTTACACGTGAGCGGCAATAAGTAAAGAAATCGCAAAAAACTTTACACATGGACTACACAAGCAAAGAAGCCCTCGACCGCTTCAAAAACGCCCTTGTCGAGCGCGGATATACATTGGAAAAGAGCAAGGACAGGGTGTCCTACTACAAGCCCATCTTCCGACACTACCCTGACGACCGCGCCGTCTGCCAACTCATCGTCAACCTGTACGACACGAGACAATACGACGTGCCCTATGCGTGGACCTATGAACCCGTCGTTCTGATAAGCCGCACCACAGACGAGCGTATCGACATCAACCTCTGCCACCCCAAGCGCCCCATCGGAGAGTGCGAGCAGCTGGCCCGACAGTTCATGCATTTTGTTGACGACACCATCGACCCTCCCAAGGAGCCATGATGCATTCAAGCCTACGGCCTGTGTCAAAAAATTGTCACACCGTGACGAAAATTTGTCACGGGCGACAGAAAAAACAAGGGCCTGTGTCAAACTTTTGACACGGCGGACTGAAACAAACATATCGAAATGAGAAAACCATCACTCATGTACTGCGGCTCATGCAGCTACTTCCTCTTTGAGGCCGACGGCTACGGCATCTGCAACATCACAAACAGCGAGCGCAGGTGCAGCGACACGTGCAGAAAATATGCCGAGAACCCAATGATAACCAGCGAAACTGGTTCAAAAGCGAAAATCAACCAAAAAACATCAGCAGCAATGACCCTCAACGAATACCAGCAGGAGGCCCTCACCACGGCCAACTACCCCGACGAGTTCAAGACCATCTATCCCGCCATCGGCCTCAACGGAGAGGCCGGCGAGGTGGCCGAGAAAGTGAAGCGCATCATCCGCGACACCGACTACAAGAAAGACGGCAGCGGCGCCATCGTCGTGCCGGAAATCAAAGCCCTCGACATCGCCGTAGAGATAGGCGACGTCCTGTGGTACTGCGCCACCCTCGCCCACGACATCGGCTTCACCCTCGACGACGTAGCCCGCATCAACGTCAACAAACTGCGCGACCGCGCCCGCCGCGGCCTCATCAGCGGCGAGGGAGATTACAGATAAATCCAACCTACAAACACCAACCCACCATGACAGACGACATCATCTACACCGGCGTCCACTCCGACACCTCCGACTACGAATGCCGAGACGGAGAGCTCGACATCGCCCTCGGCGTTGCACCCTACAAGGGCACGCTCAGACCACAGCCCACACCCAAGACCATCGCCACGCTGAAAGAAGGCTGCAAGGTGGTCTTCATGCACACCACGTCGCAGGGAAAGAAAAACTACATCATCGCCGACAAGGACGGCGGCCTATATTGGACACCTGCCGACGCCGTCACGAAGCCGGAAGAGAACAACCGCATCCTGCGCTACGTCGAGACTACACACGTGAGCGCCGTAGGCAACACCCTCATCGTCTTCACCGCGACGGACCTAAACTACATCCTCTGGAAAGACGGCAAATACACCTTCCTCGGCACGCACCTGCCCGAGACCGACATCAACTTCTCCCTCCTCGGCCACCCGCGGTTCTACTCCATCAACCGGGAAACGGGCAACGGCTCGCCAAACGGCACATTCTGGATAAACTTCGACGACATTCCCGCAGGTGGCATCTACCAGCCGCTATCGGAAGAAAACAAAAAGAAAATCACCGCGCAAGTCATGGCCAAGGTCAACCGCTTCGTACGTCAGCAGACCGTGGAAAAAGGACGATTCTGCTTCCCCTTCTTCGTACGCTATGCCTACCGCCTCTTCGACGGCACGCACACCATGCAGTCGGCACCCGTCCTCATGATGCCATCCACGACATCTGCCGTCGTCGTGCCGTGGTACAGGGCACAGGGCAAAGGCAGCTACAATAACGCCGAGATGGACATCATGCTGGTAGCCGCCGAACTGGAATACCAAATCCTCAAAAACGCCGCCACGGCCGAAATGAAACTGTGGAGCGACATCATCCAGGGCATCGACATCTACATTTCCAAGCCCATCTACACCTACGACCAGAGCGGGGAGATAGAATCGTTCAACGACTTCGACAACTTCCTCTCGCGATTCATCGGACGCCTCCGCAGCGCCCCTTTCCCTGAAGAAGGCCGCGTCATAAAATCTGTCGAAGATCCAACCGAAGACTACCTGCTTGGAGCCTATGCTAACTTCAACTTCGTAGCCACCAACCTCGAGTACACCTACGCGCAACTCTGGCAAATGTTCTTCTCCAAAGATCGCACCACGCCAGATACCACCATGCACCTTCCCGAGTTCTCCGAAGACAAGCAGAAAGAAAGCATCGAGGCCGTATCGACATTTTATAAACTCGCCACCATCGACTTCAAAGACATCACGCCGGGCGAAATCACCGCCGTAAAAATAGACGACGGATACCTCGAAACGCTTACCAACCGGCCCACACTCGAAGACGACTACCTCTCGCACGACAGCCTGACCGCATCCTACGCCTACGCCTACAACAGACGCATCAA
>JALEZQ010000080.1 GCA_022772475.1 Bacteroidales bacterium
CCGCGGCTACGACCGTTGCCTGCTCAGTCGCAGTGTCGAAGACTCCGTCACCGTCACCTCCGTCCTTGTGCCATGGAATACCTGCGGCATGACGCAGAGCACCGTCCTGGGCGTGGCCACCTTCACCTATCTGCCCTACTGCATCTTCAACCTCGTCTCACCCTTGATGAGCATCCTCGTCGCCCTCTTGGGCTACCGCATTGCCCCGCCGCGCCCGGCTGCGGACACATCGAGCGGACCCTCTGAACTTTGACGTCCCGTCAATGGACGCCCCGCCACGATACCGCCACTACACTGCGCACCGCAAACCACTACACTGCGCACAGCCACTACCACGCAGGCCACAGCGCCGCGACACCGCCGGGTGTCGTCGCTCTGTGGCCTGCGTGTGAATAGGAAAAGGGTGGAAAGAAGAGTGGGAAGAAAGGGAGAGAAGGGAGGAGGATGAGAAAGGGTGGAAGAGAAGGAGAGAGGAAAACTCAGCGTCCGCTCGCTTTCACCAGTCCGCGCAGTTTTTCGTTGAAGGCCGTTGCTCCTACCAACTGCTCGATGGTCAGGTGCATGCGGTATTGCCAGTACTGGTTGGCGTTGGCCGGGTCGTTAATCTGCTCGTCCTCCGGTCGCGGCCATCTCAAGGCGCCGTCAATGGCGATGAGGTCCTGGAAGGCGATGAGGCACAGCATGGACGGCGAGGCCAGGTGCTGCGTCACGACCTCTTCGCACACCTCGGGCGTGGCCTCAGTCGGTGCTTCGCCCTCATGATGCAGCGCCTCGTGCCAGAAAGCCACCGCCCGTTCGCGGTCTTCGTTCCACCACGAGCGGATGGGCGACATGTCGTGCGTGGCCGGCGTGGCCACCGACAGGTAGGGATACTGTGCCGTGTCGGCAAAGCGTCGGCCGTAGGTCTTGGGCATGCGCTGTATCTCGAGCGAGAGGATGTGCAACTGTTCCAGCACGCCCTTCACCGATGCCGGCACCATGCCCAGGTCTTCCGCGCAAGGCAGCATACTGCATTCGGCATCTTCGCGCTTGGCGCCGATGATGGCGGGCAGTTTGCGCATGGCCTCGTCGGCCCAGTAGGCGTTGTGGCGCACGTGGAAGAAGTCGTCGTGCAGACGGTTGAACACCGCCTTGTCGTGGTCCGACAGCGCGCGGAAACTCTCCGTCTGCTGGGCACAGATGCGTGGGTGCAGGTCGCCCGTGTCGGGGTCGCTGACGAAGAGCACGTCGCACGCCATGTCCATGAGCGCCTCGCGCAGCGCCTCGTCCGCGATATGTCCGAGGATATGGTCCTGATAGATGTATTCGCCGGCCAGCGTATAGCCCCCTTCAGCCGTGGGGCGGAAGTACTGTGCCACGTCGGCTGTGGGGAATGTGCGCGACAGGTTTCCCAACTGTTCGGCTGTGATGTAGGGCAGCAGAGCCCGCTCGATGTCGGCCGTAAATCCCGCCTGCTGTATGTCGCTTCGGCTCAGCGGCATGGCCGGACGGAAGTGGCCCAACGTGCCGTGGCGCTGGCGCTGAGGTATCTCCCATATGCGGAAGAAGCCCAGCACATGGTCCAGGCGGTAGGCGTCGAAGTAGCGGCTCATGTGTGCCAGGCGCTTGCGCCACCATCCGTAGCCGTCGCGCGCCATCTCTTCCCAGTTGTAGGTGGGGAAGCCCCAGTTTTGCCCGCATTTGGCAAAGTAGTCGGGCGGTGCGCCGGCCTGTCCGTCGGCATGGAACAGACGGCCATCCACGCGCATCGGCACGCTGTCGTGGCATACGCCGATGGGGATGTCGCCCTTCAGCAGGACGCCGCAGGCGCGTGCCGTGTCGTGTGCCGCCAGCAACTGGCGATGCAGCAGATACTGGATGAAGACGAAGAGGTCGCGCTCGGGCGGTGCCGAGAAGGTCCATCCCGCAAATTTCTGGTGCGCATAGTCGGCATAGGGCTCCAGCCAATGGGCGTTCTGCCGCGTGAATGTGGCGTAGTCTGTCGAGCAGCGCACCGCCTGGCCGCGCATCAGATACAGGTCCGAAAGGAAGCGCATCTTCAGGTGCAGCGTAGCCTCATAGTCCATCTTAGGCAGGGCGTTGATACGTGCTGCCTCTTCTGCATAGGCGCTAAAGATGGGCAGATCGCTCCATTCGCGCAGGTCAAGGTAGATGGGGTGGAGGGCATAGACCGATACGCAACTGTAGGGGTAGGCGTCGTGCCACGTCAGCGACGAACTGGTATCGTTCACCGGCAGCACCTGCACGGCGCGCAGTCCGGCCGTCGTGGCCCATTCCACCAAGCGTCGCAGGTCGCCGAAGTCGCCGCAGCCCTGACTGCCCTCGCTGCGCAGCGAGAACACCGGGATGACGATGCCCGCGCCACGCCAGCGCTCGAAGGCGATACGCGGCATGTCGTCGTGCACCACCATCCGGGCGTGGTCAGCATCGATGTCGGCAGTAGGGTGGGGCGCCGTCGGCAGGTAGCGGTTGCCCCCCTCTTCCCACACCACTTTCCGGCTGTGGTCGTCGTCCATGACCAGCACATACTTGTAGGCGCTGCCGCGCTCCAGACTCTTGGCCTCGCATTGCAGCGTCCATTCATACACCCCTGTGCGGCGCATCATGCGCAGCGCTTCCGGTCGCCATGCACCCAGGGCGTCCGCTTCGCCGCTGACGGCCCAGTGGCCACCCTCGGGCGGCGGCAGCGTGCGCAGATAGAGCGTCACCTGCCCCGTGTCCTGCAGCGGACGGATGGGGATGGCGCTGTCGCTGCTGAATATGCATTCGGTGAAGGCCGTGTGGCAAAACTCTTCGGGGATGGGGCGCTCGGGCCAGCGGTCCGTAATGTGCAGTGAGCCCCATGTGGCCACTTTGATGGAGAACGAGGCGTCTGGCAACTGGCGGATAACCTGCCCTTCGCCGTTGGTCACAATGTAGGTGTAGGTTAGCGTGTCGCCCGTCTGTGCCTCGGCCGTCACCATCCAGGTGTGTCCGTCGTCCGTGTGCATGGGCCATTCCTCGAAACCGTCGGCTCCACGCTGCACGCGAAGACGCAGACTTTCGCCCCAGGTGGTGGCGTAGTCTATAGAGAAAAGAAGATGTGTCATTTTGGAGAGTGTGTCTTTCGTGAGGACAAATGTAAACATTTTTTCGCTTTTGTAAGGTCTGTTTAGCAGATTTTCTATTTCCCCACCTGCTGATAGGGACTGATAGGGACGACAACGAAACATATTGTGCCCGTTGTTCAGGTTGTCGTGTATTATATTTTGGACGACAACAGGAACAACAATGACAACGTTGATTGTTGTTCTCGTTGTTCAGGTTGTCGTAAATTATATTTGGACGACAACAGGAACAACAATGACAACGTTGATTGTTGTTCTCGTTGTTCAGGTTGTCGTGTATTATATTTGGACGACAACAGGAACAACAATGACAACATAGATTGTTGTTCTCGTTGTTCAGGTTGTCGAGTATTATATTTGGACGACAACAGGGACAACAATGGCCACATAGATTGTTGTTCCCGTTGTTCAGGTTGTCGTGTATTATATTTGGACGACAACAGGAACAACAATGGCCACATAGATTGTTGTTCTCGTTGTTCAGGTTGTCGTGTATTATATTTGGACGACAACAGGAACAACAATGGCGACATAGATTGTTGTTCTCGTTGTTCCGGTTGTCGTGTTATATTTGGACGACAACAGAGACAACAATGACCTCATAGATTGTTGTTCTCGTTGTTCAGGTTGTCTTGTATTATATTTGGACGACAACAGGAACAACAATGACCACATAGATTGTTGTTCTCGTTGTTCAGGTTGTCGTGTATTATATTTGGACGACAACAGGGACAACAATGGCCACATAGATTGTTGTTCTCGTTGTTCAGATTGTCGTGTCTATATTTGAAGGTTATAGCAGAGAGTTGTTCTGTCGTTAGCGTGTGCAGCAGACGATTTATCTACAAATTGGCGTTTTTGTAGATAAATCGTCTGTTTGGGCCGATTTGCATTTTGCCTTTCGTTGTTGTATCTTTGCATAGCAAGTTTAGATAGGGCCCTCTCGTAGGGCCTTTTTTGTTGTCGATAAAGCGGTTATACTGTTTGGGCGACAGGAAAAACAGTCGCCCAAACCGTAAAGACGGTCGCCCAAATCGTGTCTCCGGTTTGCGCGACTGTGTTTTTCGACCTTTGAATAGGCTTTTTCAATGCTCAAACCGTTAAACATTCCTAAATCTATCGTTATTTTTGTCGGCGAAGAAACAGACGATTTATCTACCAAAAGGGGCTTTTGCCAGTGATTTTATCTATTGCGTATTTTGGCTTGTGCAGCCCAATCGGCCGTCGGTCCTACTGCACAGGAACAATGCGTCTTATAGTTTTTGCGCATTTCTTACCCCTATGGTTAGCCCCGATTGTCGTAGGAATTTATAACTTTGTAGGCAGTTTGGTAAATAGGGACGTCACGCTCCTCACTTTGCCAACATCACAAAACCTCTATCCCTATGCAGCCAACGACCCCTTACGCACGTTTCGACCACTTCAACTTCAACGTGGCCGACCTTGAGAAAAGCATCGCCTTCTATGCCGACGCCTTGGGCCTGACCCCCTGTGGTGAGATTGTCCATCCCGACGGCGATTTCAAGATAGTCTATCTCGGCGACGGCCAGACCGACTTCCGCCTCGAACTGACGTGGCTGCGCGAACATCCCCAGCGCTACGATCTGGGCGAGTGTGAGTTTCACCTCTGTGTGCGCGTCCCCGGCGACTATGATGCCGCCCGCGAGCGCCACCGCCAGATGGGCTGCGTATGCTTCGAGAACCAGGAGATGGGGCTCTACTTCATCGAAGACCCCGACGGCTACTGGATAGAAGTGCTGCCGCAGAAGTGAAGGCCTGCATGGCGATAGACATCCTTATATTAGCGTAACGTAAAACCTAAATAATACTATTATGGAAAATCAGGAATTGATCAAACAGTGCGAGGCCGTGGCCCGCGAATGGAGCACCTCTACGCTTTTCGATGACGCTACGCGCGCCGAAGTGAAGGCTATGCTCGACAACCCCGATAAGACGCCCCTCATCGACGCCTTCTACAGAAGTCTGGAGTTTGGTACGGGCGGTCTGCGCGGAATCATGGGCGCCGGCACCAACCGCATGAACATCTATACCGTTGGCGCTGCCACGCAGGGTCTGGCCAACTATCTCAACGCCGCCTTCAAGGACCTGGACCAGATTTCGGTAGTGGTGGGTCACGACTGCCGCAACAACTCCCGCCTCTTTGCCGAGACCAGTGCCAACATCTTCTCGGCCAACGGCATCAAGGTCTACCTCTTCGACGACATGCGCCCCACGCCCGAAATGTCGTTTGCTATCCGCCATCTGGGCTGCCAGAGCGGTATCATCCTCACCGCCAGCCACAACCCCAAGGAGTATAACGGCTACAAAGCCTACTGGGACGACGGCGCACAGGTGCTGGCTCCCCACGACAAGGGCATCATCGACGAGGTGAACAAGGTAGGCGTGGCCGACATCAAGTTTGAAGGCAACCCCGCCCTCATCGAAGTCATCGGCAAGGAGATTGACGACATCTATTTGGAGCAGGTCAAGACCCTCTCCATCGACCCCGCTTGCATCGCCCGTCAGAAGGACCTGAAGATTGTCTATACCCCGCTGCACGGCACGGGTATGATGCTCATCCCGCAGTCGCTCAAGCTCTGGGGCTTCGAAAACGTTCACACCGTGCCCGAGCAGATGGTTAAGAGCGGCGACTTCCCCACCGTGGTCAGTCCGAACCCCGAAAACGGCGAAGCCCTGACGATGGCCCTCAACCTGGCCCGCAGCATCGACGCCGACATCGTCATGGCCTCCGACCCCGATGCCGACCGCGTGGGCATGGCCTGCAAAAACAACAAGGGCGAATGGGTGCTCGTTGACGGCAACCAGACCTGCATGATATTCCTCTACTACATCATCATGAACCGCAAGGCACAGGGCAAGATGAAGGGCAACGAGTTCATCGTCAAGACCATCGTCACCACCGAGCTCATCAAGGCCATTGCCGACAAGAACAACATGGAGATGTACGACTGCTACACCGGCTTCAAGTGGATTGCCCGCGAAATCCGCTTGAACGAAGGCATCCGCCAGTATATCGGCGGCGGTGAGGAAAGTTACGGCTTCTTGGCCGAAGACTTCGTTCGCGACAAGGACGCCGTGTCCGCCTGCTCGCTGCTGGCAGAAATCTGCGCATGGGCCAAGGACCAGGGCAAGACCCTCTTCGACGTGCTGATGGACGTCTATACCGAGTATGGCTTCGCCCTCAACAAGACCATCAACGTAGTACGCCCCGGCAAGGCCGGTGCCGACGAAATCAAGGCCATGATGGAAAACTTCCGCACCAACCGTCCGCAGGCCATCGCCGGCAGCCCCGTAGTATGTACCAAGGACTACGGCACCCTTCAGCAGTATGACGCCGAGGGTAACGCCGCCGCCCTTGACATGCCCGAGAAGAGCAACGTCCTGCAGTGGTTCACCGCCGACGGCACCAAAATTAGTGTGCGCCCCTCCGGCACCGAGCCCAAGATCAAATTCTATATCGAGGTAAAGGGCCAGATGGCCACCGCTGCCGACTATGACAAGGCACAAGCCGAAGCCCTGGTCAAGATAGACAGCATCAAGGCCGACCTCGGTCTGTAATAAGGCTCTTTGCGCTGTACAGCCCGAAGCCCTGCCTCCTTGGAGACGTCCCCCCCCCACCGGGCAAACGCCGGGGACCCTTTGAGGCAGGGCTTTGGGCAGACAGCCAAGTAGGCCATTCCTCTCAACGCGGCGGAGACGCCCCATATCCCTATTCCATTCCCCATAGCCATGCCCTATTGGTATATCTTTCGGTCCGACGCCCTGCTGATGACGGCCGACGACAGCCTTCCCCACGCGGACCGGATACCCGTGACGCCCGCTACGGGTAGCATGGCGCTCCCCCTGCCGTCTATCGACGGCCGGAAAGCCTTTGCCGTGCGTGTGGCCGACGACAGTCAGCCATTGCCGGGTATGCGTTACGTCGGGCTGCGCCAGACCTTCGACCTCCTGTCGCGCCCACATTATGTGATGGCCGGCAAGGCCCGCGAACTCCTCCACTGGGATGCACAAAGCCGCTACTGCGGCATCTGCGGTGCCCCGATGACGCAACATACCGACATCTCGAAGCGCTGTACCGCCTGCGGCCACGAGGTATGGCCCGCCGTATCACCCGCCATCATCGTGGCCGTCACCCGCGACGACGACTGGCTGCTCATGGTGCAGAGCCACAACTTCAAGGCCGACTACATGGGTCTTGTGGCCGGCTTTGTGGAAACCGGCGAAACCCTGGAGGAGTGCGTCCGTCGCGAGGTCATGGAAGAGACTGGCATAAGCATCACCGACATCACCTATTTCGGCAGTCAGGCCTGGCCCTATCCCTCCGGCTTGATGGTAGGCTTCAAAGCCCGCTATGCCGGAGGCGACCTCGTACTCCAGACCTCCGAACTGCGCAAGGGCGGATGGTTTCATCGCGACGCCATGCCCGCCATACCCGGAAAGGTCAGTCTGGCACGACGCCTGATTGACGATTTCCTTGAAAACAAACCCTGACAGATGGATGGGCCGAGGCTACCCCGAATGCCACAGGCAGTCTCGAGCCAATCAAGCCGTTCATTAAACCAGAAACAGAGATGGAACGCCAACACTTCACCCCAGCCGAACTGTGCATCCTGCACAGCCTCCTCAGAAGAATATACCGCCAGCCCAACCTGCGCCCCACGCGCCGGCAAGCCCGCTGGATAAAAGACTGCATGGAGCAAATGGCCGGTCGCGGCGGCAACGTACGAAATGTCTTCGGCCAGAACAAGGTACTTGTGGCCTTAGAATCGGTATGTATGGCTGCCGAAGAGATTGGCGTTCACGGCGAGGTGCTGACGGCCTTTGTTCTGTACTCCCTGATGAATAGCGACGCCGCTACGTATATCCCTTCGCTCCATGAGCCCTCCGACGAACTGCTCCGCTTCATCAAAGCCCTGGACGTAGAGTGCCATCTGACGCAACGCACCGAGTCGCTGCAGGACGAGAACTTCCGCAACCTCTTCGTCGCACAGGCCCGCGATATGCGCGTTCTGCTGGTGCTTATCTCATGGAGCGTGGTCATCATGAGGCAAGTCAAGGACAGCGAGAACATAGAAGCCCGACGACTGTTGGCCCGGCAGGCAGCCTATCTCTATGCCCCCCTGGCCCACAAACTGGGCCTCTATGCCCTGAAGAGCACCCTCGAGGACCTCTCGCTCAAATACCTTGAGCCCGACGCCTACTACCACATCAAGGACAAACTCAATGCCACCAAGCAAGCCCGAGACATCTACATAGCCCGCTTCATCGAGCCCGTCAAGAAAATGCTCGACGCCGAGGGCCTACACTACCATATCAAGGGACGCACCAAGAGCATCCACTCGATATGGCAGAAAATGAAGAAGCAGCAGTGCGCCTTCGAGGGCGTCTATGACCTCTTCGCCATCCGTATCATCCTCGACGTACCCCAAAAACACGAAAAAGCCCAGTGCTGGAAAGTGTTCTCTCTCATCACGAGCAAGTACGAGTCGAGTCTGAAACGCCTGCGCGACTGGCTCACCGTTCCCAAGAGCAACGGCTACGAAAGTCTGCACATCACCGTCCGAGGTCCGGAAGACAAGTGGGTGGAAGTGCAGATAAGAAGCGAGCGCATGGACGAAATAGCCGAGCACGGACTGGCCGCCCACTGGCGCTACAAAGGCGTGGGCAGCAGCGGTGGCGGCGTTGATGCCTGGCTGGCAGACATCCGAAGCGCCCTCGAGACCGGCAACGAAAAACTCCTCTCAGAAAACTTGGCCGACACGGGCAACAAAACCGAAGTGTATGTGTTCACCCCCAAGGGCGATATCTACAAGTTGCCCGAAGGCGCTACCGTCCTCGACTTCGCCTACTACATTCACTCCAACGTGGGCAACCACTGCGTCGGCGGGCGCATCAACGGACGCAACGTACCCATACGTCAGCCGCTGGAGAGCGGCGCTACCGTCGAGGTGCTGACTGCTGCCAACCAAAAACCACGAGCCGAGTGGGTCAACAGCGTCGTCTCCTCACACGCCAAGGCCAAGATACGTGCCGCAGTGCGCGACCTCCAGGCACGCGAAACCACATTGGCCCGCGAACTGCTGGAGCGCAAACTGAAGAACCGCAAGATGGAGTGGGACGAGAGCACCATCAACCGCCTCATCAAAGCCATGGGCTACAAGGAGAGCACCGAGTTTTACCGCGCCATCTCAGAAGAGACCCTCGACGTGGCACAGGTCATCGAGCGCTATGCCGCCATGATGCGTCGCGAGAGCGGACAGGCCGAACGCACCGCCATACGCTCTGCCGAGACCTTCGTGATGGACCCCGAAACCATTGCAGCCCCCGATGGCAACGACGTGCTCGTCATCGACCGCAATCTCAAGGGCATCGACTTCCAGATGGCCCGCTGTTGCAACCCCGTCTATGGCGACGACGTGTTCGGCTTCGTCACCACGGGCGGAGGCATCAAGATACACCGCTGCAACTGTCCCAACGCCACAGCCCTGCGTCAGCGCTTCGGCTACCGCATCGTGCCCGCACGATGGGCCGGAAAGGGTAAGGGAAAATACCCCATTACCCTGCGCATCATCGGGCAGGACAATATCGGCGTGGTCAACAATATCACCTCCATCATTTCCAAGGAAGAGCATATCATGCTCCGCAGCATCAGCATCGATTCCGAGGGAGGCCTCTTCTCCGGCATCCTGACGGTGATGATAGACGACCACGAGTCGCTGACCAAACTTATCAAGAAGGTCAAGACCGTCCGCGGCGTCAAGGCCGTGTCGCGCTGCTGAGCCGAAAGCCGCCACAGCCTGACCAAACTAAATAGAATCGCATCCCAGCAGAAACAATCTGTAAGTTCTATGCCAGACATCGTCCTTATCGGCGCTGGCCGCGTGGCCACCCACCTTGCCGCAGCCCTTGTCCGCGAGGGCCTTTCCCCCGTGGCCGTATGCTCGCGCACTCTGGCTTCGGCCCGGCGGTTGGTAGCCCGCCTCGGTGACGCTGTGGAAGCGCTGGACGACATCTCACGTCTGCCGCGTGCTGACCTATATATCTACGCCGTCAAGGACGATGCACTGCCCGCTATGGCCGACGCCGTGGGCCGTCGCTTTCCCGACGCCCTCCACGTACACACCTCCGGCAGCACAGCGCTCGACGTCTTTCCGCAGGTCTGCACCAGATGTGGCGTGATGTACCCCATGCAGACCTTTTCGGCCGACCGCCCCGTCGATATGCGCCGCGTGCCCTTGTTTGTTGAGGGACGTAACGCGCAGAGTATCGAAAGGGTAACCAACCTGGCCCATCGCCTTTCCGACCACGTGCAGCCACTCGACAGCACACGCCGCCGCGCCCTGCATCTCGCCGCCGTCTTTGCCTGCAACTTTGTCAACCACTGCTATGCCCTTGCCGCACAGGTGGTGGAGCAGCAGGCCGGCGTGACCTGGCAGACGCTGCTGCCGCTGGTGGACGAAACGGCAGCCAAGGTGCACCAACTACACCCCATACAAGCCCAGACAGGCCCCGCCGTGCGCATGGACCGCCGCATCATCGGAATCCACGAGGCCATGCTCGCCGCCGAACCCGACGTGGCGGACATATACCACATGATGAGCCGGAGCATCCACCGCATGGCGCAACGCGACGACCCGGAGAGCCCCGTCTGTCAAGAGAAAGAAGCCCCAAAGCCCTGAAACCTTTACCTGATAAGTATGATAAACTACGACCTCAAGAAAATCCGCGCCATGGCCTTCGACGTCGATGGCGTGCTGAGCGCCGCCTTAGTCGGCCTTTTGGAAGCAGCGTCACAACCCCTTCGCACGGCCAACACCAAGGACGGCTACGCCATGCAGTTGGCCGTGAAGCGCGGCCTGCGTTTGGCCATCATCACCGGAGGACGTAGCGAGGCCGTCAGACGGCGCTACGTCGGCCTTGGTTTACAGGACGTCTTTATGGGCGTCTCCGTCAAAATCAGTTGTTTTGAGGACTGGATGGAAGAGAGCGGCCTCAAGCCCGAAGAAGTGCTCTACATGGGCGACGACATCCCCGACTATGAGGTGCTGCGTCGCTGCGGGCTGCCCTGCTGTCCCGCCGATGCCGCCCCCGAGATACGCGAGATATGCACCTATGTCAGCCCCTATGCCGGCGGTCAGGGCTGTGTGCGCGATGTCATAGAGCAGGTGCTCCGAGCCCAAAACGTATGGATGACCGACGCCACCGCTTTTGGTTGGTAAGGCTGACGGGCAAGACACGCTGCCGACTCACCCGCTACCTTTCGAGCACAAGAACTTTTGAGAGAATATACGCCCTTAACAACGCATGGCTGCAACGCTACACCCGACAAGCCACTGCATGATACTAACCGGATATGTTTGACAACCTGAAGAAATACAATATCGTTTTGGCCAGCAATTCGCCGCGACGAAAGGAGTTGCTGCAACGTCTTGGCCTGCCCTTCCGTGTGCGCACCCTGCTCGGTGTGGACGAGACATGGCCCCGCGAACTCCGTGGCGCCGATGTGCCCCGGTATCTATCCCGTAAAAAGGCCGAGGCTTATCGCGGCAGTTTGGCGGACAACGAACTGGTCATCACGGCCGACACCGTAGTGTGTATTGACGGCCAGGTGCTTGGCAAACCCCAAAACGTGAACGAAGCCCGCCTTATGCTCCGCCAGCTCTCGGGCCATACCCACCATGTATATACCGGCGTTACCGTGATGACGGTCTCGAAGAGCGAGACTATCTGTGCCGACACCGCCGTGACCTTCGCGACGCTTTCAGATGAGGAGATAGACTATTACGTGGACAACTACCTGCCCCTCGACAAGGCCGGCGCCTACGGCATACAGGAGTGGATAGGTCTCGTTGCTGTAGAGAATCTGCAGGGCAGTTTCCACAACGTGATGGGCCTACCCGTGCAGCGCCTCTACACCTTGCTCAAGCGCTTCTGAAAGGCGACGGTCTCGAAAAGAACTCACATCAACTCTGCAACAACTCACAAACAGAACCCCACCAATACATAACCATGAAAAAGACCTTTGCCCGCATCGCCCTGTGCTTCGCCGTCGTATGCCAGACAGTGTTCCTCGTGTCTTGCTCCGACCATGCCGATGACGAGAAGTACCAATCGCTTCCGCCCTTTTTCTCTGATATGACCTTCCGCAGCCTGCATGGCCACAGTACGCTCAGTGCCGGCGACTCCGTTGTCGTCACTGCCGTGCAGAGCCGGTTGGGCCGCCTGCTGTACTACGCCACCTACAGTTGGGGCACAGCCTATGACACCGACAGTGTGACGCATGCTTACCGCTCGGGTGTCGTCTATGACAACGACCCTGCCGACCCCGTCGATACCATCGTCTTCCACCGCCCCGGCACCTATACCGTGACCTTCACCGCCCGTTACAAGATGTCCGGCAGTCATCAGTTGATCAACGAAAGCGAGACCTTTGGCTCAGGAGGAAAGACCACCGTCCGCACCGTTTCGCAACAGCTCTATGAGGCCACCGTGCAGAACCGCGTCGTCATCCGCCCGGCCAGCAACTAAGCCGTAAATGCTGAAGTAACAAACGTGCCCCGCACGCAGATGCTCCATTCCGAAAGAGCCTGCGTGCGGGGCACGTTGTTTAGGGAAAGACCGTGTGAAAAGCGTGTATGCCACCGGGACGGCGCACCGTTAGCGTGCAGTCATGGCCGCCATTTTGTGGGCCAGCACCCATGTCTGGACCGTGGCGCAGAGCAGGATGAACGTCATGCTGGCCGTGCCCATGACGAAGCACCATTGCGCGAAGTGGGGCGGCAGGCCCAATCCTTCGCCCGGCAGCGCACAGATGGTGGCAGTACAGGCCGAGATAATCATGGTGAGGTAGGGTAGGAGGAAGATAAAGCCGACGAGCACCAGGGGGATAGCCGTGAGAAGTACCAGCAACAGGGTGGCGCCCACATGCCGCAGACCCATGCGCAGCCATGTACCCACAGACCGCCCGGCTTTGTCGGAAGAGAGGCTGGCAAAGCGTAGCGGCGTGACTATCCAGGACACGACGCTGTAGAGCACGGCAAAGGCCAGCGGCCATACCCACAGCGGGATGGCCACGTCGAAAATCCGGCAGATACCCCAGGCAGCGCCTCCGATGATGCCCAGCAGCAGAAGAGAAACTACGGTCGTCAGCAGCGTGAAGGCGAGCCAGCGCAGGCCCATACGGATGGGGCCAAAGCCAAATACCTGACGCCATTTGAGCGAGGTTGAGCCCTCGCGATGGTACGCCACGATGGTTTGCCACAAGACGCCCTTGCACCATGCCAGAGCCACAAGCACTAAGGTCACAGCCGTCACGACGGGCCATAGCCGGCCGGCGCTCATTTGGAAGGCTGCCTCGGGGTGGTCGGCGTAGATACTGCCTTCGCCAAGGAAGTGGGGCGAGACAAAGAGCGCCGGCCATGAGGCAGACAGTACGTGGAAGAGGTAAGCCAGGGCTGCCGCCGTGCAGAGCACAGAGGGAAGCAGGTGTGCCATGCTGTGTTTGGGGTGAAGCACCACCATACGCCAGCCGTCGTAGAGCGTCAGCCGCAGACTGCGGGGCGTTGCCAGCACAGTGGGTCTGGAGGCGGCAGAGGCTGTATCGGCAGATGGGGAAGAAACAGGGGAGAACTGAGAAGTCATAGTTGATAAAAATATAAGTTCGTCGGTGTGGCGGCAAAAGCATCTTGCGGCTTGCTCCACACGATATGCGCAAAGGTATGGATTTTTTTCTTAACTTTGCGGCTATGACAGAGAAAATGAAAATAAGATGGGGCTTCATCGGCTGCGGTGAGGTCACCGAGAAAAAAAGCGGTCCGGCCTTCGCTTCCATCGAAGGCTCGGAGGTCGTTGCCGTGATGAGCCGCAACATCGCGCGTGCCGAAGACTATGCCCGTCGTCACAACATAGCCCGCTGGTATGACGATGCTCAGCGCCTTATCGACAATCCCTCGGTCGATGCCGTCTATATCGCCACACCGCCCTCCACCCACGCCACCTATGCCATCATGGCCATGAAAAGCGGTAAGGCGGTGTATGTGGAGAAGCCTATGGCATCCAACTACGAAGACTGCTGCCGTATCAACCGCATTGCCGAAAAAACCGGCGTACCCTGCTTCGTGGCCTACTACCGCCGCTTCCTGCCCTACTTCCAGAAGGTCAAGGAACTGGTGAAAGAGGGTGCCGTGGGCCGCGTCATCAACGTGCAGATTCGTTTCTCCGTGCCGCCGCGCGACCTCGACTACAACCGGGCTAACCTGCCCTGGCGCGTGCAGCCCGACATTGCCGGTGGCGGCTATTTCTACGACCTGGCGCCCCACCAGATAGACCTGCTTCAGGAGATGTTTGGCCCTATCATCGAGGCCGAGGGCTACACCGCCAACCGTGGCGGCCTCTATGCCACAGAAGATACCGTCAGCGCCTGCTTCCGCTTTGCTGACGGCCTGCCGGGCTCGGGCTCGTGGTGCTTCGTCGGCCACGAGAGCGCCAAGGAAGACCGCATCGAGATTATCGGCGATGGCGGTAGCCTCAGTTTTTCTGTCTTTACCTACGCCCCCATCGTACTGCATACGGCCGAGGGACGGCATGAGTTTGCCCCCGTCAATCCGCCCTGCGTTCAGGAGCCGCTCATCAAACTGGTGGTGGACCACCTCCTGGGCCGCGCCATCTGCACCTGCGACAGCATCAGCGCCACGTCCGTCAACTGGGTGGTGGACCGCGTGCTGAACAAACTCTGACGCCCCCTGCCGGAGTCTGCCCCTATAGCATGGGGAGACTTCTTGCTTTTCTCCTACTTTTGCTCGAAAAACCTGCATACATCCCTTCCATACATTTCTATGGTGACGAACCGAACCATTGCACCATACTATACACTCCTGATCCTCATTCTGCTGATGGGTGCTCCGTCAGCTGCCTTTGCGCATATCCCCTGCGTGGCTGCCGCCGATGGTACGCCCGTAGCCGACAGCCTGCATTCCGACAGCCTGCATTCCGACAGTGCTGTAGTGGATTCTGCTGCACTGTCCGGTGCGGCAGAGCCTAAGAAGAAGCGCAATTTCTTTGTCCGTCTGCTTCGCGCCTTTGACGATACCGACCCCGACTATATCGTGCCAAACTACTACAACTACACGGTCATGGCGCAGAATACCAATTTCTTCCAACTCTATCGCATAAAAGCCTCTGATGCGCAGGGCAATTCGCAGACCCTTGAGATGGCGCCCGAGCCCTCGTTCAAGGTGGGGCCTTATTTCGGTTGGCGCTGGCTGTTTTTGGGCTATACCTTCGACGTAGCCAACCACGGCGGTGTAGCCAAGTCGCAGGAGATGAGTTTGAGTCTGTACAGCAGCATGATTGGCGTGGACCTGGTCTATGTGAAGAATGACGGGCAGTTTACCATCCGCCGCGCCCGTGGCTTTGGCGACGACGTGGCCCGCGCGGTTGAGGGTAGCAAATTCTCCGGTATCGACTCCTATACTTCTTCGGTCAACGTCTATTACGTCTTCAACCACCGCCGCTTCTCCTATCCTGCCGCCTACGCCCAGAGCACGGTGCAGCGCCGCAGTCAGGGCTCGTGGGTGCTCGGCCTGTGCTACTCGCACAACCGAATGGAGATGGACTATCGACGCCTGCCATCGGCACTTATTACTCCTATCGACAACGAGGGACACACCCCGCTCATCGACGAGATGAAGGTGGAGCGCACCGACTACAAAAGCTACACCATCAGCGGCGGCTATGCCTACAACTGGGTCTTCGCCCCCAAATGGCTCTTCTCCATCTCCGCCACGCCCGCCTTTGGTCTGCGGCATAGCAAAGGTGAGCGTATGAACACTGACGACCTTTGGGTCAGCATGAAACGCTTCAATTTCGACTTCATCGGTCGCGTCGGACTGGTGTGGAACAACTCAAAATACTTCGCCGGCCTCTCTGCCGTCACCCATATTTATGACTATAAGAAAGAAGGCTACTCGCTGAGCAATATGGTCAATTATGTGAATGTCTATGTCGGCTTCATGTTTGCCCGTAAGAGCCAGTATCGCCATCGGTGAAGCCATTAACCCCAAGGCAAGATGAGAATTTCTGAACGTTACGACCGCGTGTTCCGCTATCTGAAGGACACTATTGGCGATGCGCAGCCCGAACTGGACTACACCACGCCCTTTGAACTGCTGGTGGCCGTTATCCTCTCGGCACAATGTACGGATAAGCGTGTGAACATGGTCACGCCGGCCTTGTTTGCCGCCTTCCCCAATGCGCCCGCCATGGCCGCCACCACGCCCGACGTCATTTATACCTATATAAGCAGCGTCAGTTACCCCAACAACAAAGCCGCCCATCTGGTGGTCATGGCGCAGATGCTTTGCCGTGAGTTCGGCGGCGAGGTGCCGCGCGAACTCTCTGACCTGGTGCGTCTGCCCGGCGTGGGTCGCAAGACGGCTAATGTCATTCGCGCCGTCATCTTCGGCGAAGCCGCCCTGGCCGTCGATACCCATGTGTTTCGCGTGAGCCATCGTCTGGGCCTGGTGCCCTCATCGTGCACAACGCCTCTGAGCGTGGAGAACCGGCTGAAGCGCCATATCCCCGCCCATGAGGTGGCCGCCGCCCATCATCAGTTGCTGTTGCATGGCCGCTATGTGTGTACCGCACGACGGCCCCACTGCGAGACCTGCGGACTGACCGATGTCTGCGCCGCCTACCACAAAGGTATCAAGTAATCTGCCCCTCTGCCTATGTCTTCCCCCTCCGCCTATTCGCCGTCCTCCTCTGTTCCGGCTGACAAGCCGGTGCGTCGCGTGGTGTTCCTATGTAAGTCAGACAATGTCGGCGGAGCCGCCATCGTCACCCGCCGCCTGATGAAGGCTTTGGCATCGGCCGGCGTCGATGCCCGCATGCTGGTGGTGGAGCGGAGGACCGACGACGACCGCGTGGCCATGGCAGGCAGCACCCTGTCGCGTCGCTACGCTTTTTATGCCGAACGCCTCAAACTCTACCTCCGTGGTGGTTTCAATCGGCGCGACCTTTTCAAGGTGTCCACAGCCAGTGACGGTGTTGCCGTGGCCAGCCACCCTTGGGTGAAGCAGGCCGATGTGGTATGCCTGTCATGGGTCAATCAGGGTCTGCTCTCCCTCAAGGGTTGGCGTCGTCTGCTGCGTATGGACAAGCAGTTTGTCGCCATCATGCACGACCTTTGGTATATTACAGGCATTTGTCACCTACCTGCGAGTTGCACTGGTTACCATGTGGCGTGCGGCCATTGTCCTTATCTCAACTGGCGCGGGCCTCGCGATTTGTCCCACCGCGTGTGGCAAGCCAAGGCCCGGCTCTACGCCACCGGCCGTATGCAGTTTGTCGCTGTCAGCAGTTGGGTAGCAGACCGCTGCCGCGAGAGCAGTCTGCTCCGCGACCTTCCCGTTAGCATCGTTCCCAATCCTCTGCCCGTAGCCCGTTTCACCTACGACCGCACGGGCGATACCTCGCGCTGCGTCATCGCCATGGGTGCAGCCCGCCTTGACGACCCCGTGAAAGGCTTCGATCTGATGATCGCCGCCGCCAACCAGATAGTGGACCATCATCCGCAGGTGGCAGCCCACATGCACTTGCTCCTCTTCGGCCATCTGCGCCGCCCCGAGGCACTGGATGCTCTGCGCCTGTCCCACACCTGGCTTGGTCCCGTGGCTCCCGCCGACGTCCCCGGCATCTACCGGCAGAGCGACGTGGTGCTCTCCGCCTCCCATTTCGAGACCTTTGGCGCCACCCTCGCCGAAGGCATGGCCGCCGGCTGCCGGGCCGTCAGTTTCGACCAGGGCGGACAGTGCGACATCATCGACCATCTCGATACGGGCTATCTGGCCCATTATCCCGACGTGGACGACCTGGCCCGTGGCCTCGTGTGGGCCGCCGAGCACCCCGCCGACCGTGCTCGCCAGCACCGTATCGCCGTGGAGCGATTTGACGACGCCCGGGTGGCACGCCGCTTTTTGCAGGTTTTGCAGTAGGGTAATTGTGAAGGAAAGTCGGTGTGTGAAAAAAGAAAATTATTCTGCGAAATCCCGATTTTGTAGAAAAATCTTCTGTTTTTCGCCAATCGGCGAAATGCCTTCTTTTGTGAAAGTTTAACGGTTCGCACCCATTTTTGTCGCTCCACGACCACGGAATCCACACTCTCCCTAACCGGAGACACGCTTTGGGCGACAGGAAAAACTGTTTGGGCGACAGTTTTTCCTGTCGCCCAAACAGTTTAACCCCCTTTGCGACAATGAAAAAGGGCCCCGCCGAGGGCCCTTTCCTATATTGCAAGGCAAATATACAACATTTCGGAACGAAATGCAAATCGGCCTCCGCAGACGATTATTCTGTGAAATCGGCAAAACGCAGAATAATCTTCTGCGGCGGAGACAGTGGCAAGAACAACGAGACGACGCTTATGGCGAAGGGATCGCTGATGAGCCGGCTGACTTACTCTGTGCGGAGCGCGGTCTGGAACACGCGGAGGCCAAACTGCGGGAGGACGGCGATGAGGTGCTCCATACACTGGGAGGAGATTTCCTCGTAGGCCAGAAACTCGGTGTTGCGGACGTAGAACCAGAACTCGACGGGCAGACCCTGCGGCGTCGGACTGAGTTGGCGCACCAGCAGCCAGTTGCCGTTTTCGCCATGCCACACTTGGGGATGAGTGCCCAGCCACGTCGTGGCGTAGTGGCGGAACAGGGTGAGGTTGGTCATGGACATGTCGGAATGAGAGGCATTGGCGATGGGGCAGTCGCTGACCAGTCCCTGCTGCTTCAACCGTTCCATTTCGTCGGCACCTACCAGACGGACGGTGTCCATATCCACATTGACCACGCGTTTGGCGCGGCGGGCGCCGCCGGTCACCATGGGTTGCCAGTTGCGGAACGACTCCTGAATGAGTTTGTAGGGCTGGATGGTAGAGATGGAGTTGTCAAAGTTCTTGACCTTCACCGTGGTGAGCGACACCTGCTCTACGGTGCCGTCTATGCCGAGGCGGTCGATGGAAATCCAGTCGCCTGTTTGCAACATCTTATTGGCCGACAACTGGATGCCACCCACGAGACCAAGCACCACGTCCTGAAAGACCAGCATGAGGATGGTGGCGGCAGCACCCAGACCGGCGATGATGCCGAAGGGGTTTTGACGGAGGAAAATGGAGAGGATGACGATGCCGCCGAGAAACCAGACCACGACGCGCAGAAACTGCATGATACCCACCAGATGGGCCGCGCCGCCGACACGATGCTCACTGGTATAGTCGGTGACGTTCCCCAGCAGGCTGGTGATGAGGCGGATGCACATCACCACGATGTAGAGGCGCGCCATGGCCTCGATGAAGGGAATCTCCGTGGCAATGTCCGTCTGCACGCATAGCGGCAGAAGGGCATAGAAGGCGAAGCCCGGCACGGCCAACCGCATGACGCGCAACGTGCGCGGGCTTAAAAGATAGTCGTCGAAGAGCGTCTCCGTATGTGACGTCAGACGCAGGATGAGGGGCGTGACGAGCAGGCGGAAAATGATGCCCGAAAGGTAGGCCAAGATCAAGGCGCTGCCAAGAAGTACCCACAAGACGCCTGCATCGGCATCTGCCGGCTGACAGCCCATCTGCTCGAGAAGGTGTCGTATGTATTCTCTTACTGATTCCATCATAGTTTGCAAGAAGAAAGAAAAATCCCCGCATCATTCCGCCTTTGGTGCAGACAATGCGGGGAGAATAAAGTTTCTACAGAACGTGGAACAAGAGGCAGGCGGGATTAATAGGCCGACTGGAACTCGTCGAGGAAGCGCACGTCGTTCTCGGAGAAGAGGCGCAGGTCCTTCACACGGTACTTCAGGTTGGTGATGCGCTCAACGCCCATACCGAAGGCATAGCCGCGATACACCTTGCTGTCAATGCCGCAGGCGTCGAGGACGGCGGGATCGACCATACCACAGCCCAGGATTTCCACCCAGCCGGTGTGCTTACAGAACATGCAGCCCTTGCCGCCGCAGATGTTGCACGAGATGTCCATCTCGGCGCTGGGCTCGGTGAAGGGAAAGTAGGAGGGACGCAGACGGATGCGTGTGTCCTCGCCGAACATTTCGCGGGCGAAGGTGAGGAGCACCTGCTTGAGGTCGGTGAACGACACGTCGCGGTCGATATAGAGACCCTCTACCTGATGGAAGAAGCAGTGGGCGCGGGCCGAGATGGCCTCGTTACGATAGACGCGGCCCGGGCAGATGACGCGGATGGGCGGCTGCGTATTTTCCATGACACGGCTCTGTACCGAACTGGTGTGGGTGCGGAGCACGATGTCGGGATGTTGCTCTACGAAGAAGGTGTCCTGCATATCGCGGGCGGGGTGGTCTTCGGCGAAGTTCATGGCCGAGAACACATGCCAGTCGTCATCGACCTCGGGACCATCGGCCAAAGCGAAACCGAGACGCGAGAAAATATCGACAATCTCGTTCTTGACGATGGACAGGGGGTGGCGCGTGCCCAGCGGTAGCGGATAGGCGGTGCGTGTCAGGTCGATGGCCTCGGCGGCCTCGTTTTCGCCGTTGGCGGCAATCTGTTCGCGCAGTTGCTGCAGGCGCTCCTGCACAGCCGTTTTGAGGATATTGAGCTGCTGTCCGATTTCGCGTTTCTGCTCGGCAGGAACGCTGCGAAATTCGGCCATGAGGTCGTTGAGGAGGCCTTTCTTTCCCATATACTGGATGCGCAGGGCTTCAAGGCTTTTTGCATCGTTGGCCTCGAGGGTGGGCACAGATGCAAGCAGTGTCTGTATCTTTTCTATCATATTCGTAGATGTAATTTGCTTTGTTTCAATGTTGCTGCGGGGCTGCACAGCATCAGTACGTGGTGGTTTTCTCCAGACAGTTGGACGCCAGCATGTCGGCCGTATGCAGGAGCGACACCAAGGGCGACTTTTCCATGGCGGCGCGGAAGGCGAAGCGCGTGCTCGAGCCTTGCTCTGTCATCTCAAACATGCCCATGTGCCAGCGGATGGCCAGCAGTTCGTCCTGCTTGAGGCGCAGGAACGAGGAGAGGATGATGCACGACTTCTCGCCGTGGCCAAAGGGAAAGTCGTCCTTCACTTCCCAGCCGGGGTACGACTGCCAGCGGCCGTTGGCATCCTTGCGCCATTTCTCGGTCTGATGGTAGAGTTTGGTCTTGCAGACGTCGTGAAAGAGCGCCGCTATGGCCACGCTCTCGTCGCTGGGCGCAGCGGTGAAGGGCGAGAGCTCCAAATCGATGGCGGGGACGAGCACCCGTTCCTTGAGTTCGGCCAGTACGCTCCACACATTGAGCGAATGGCGGCACAGACCACCGGCTTCGTTGAGGTGGAACGAGGCTGATGAGGGCGCGGTGAAGAAATCGGTCTTGGTGTCTAAATAGACCAGCAGGTTTTCCAAACCTTCACGCTGGATATGCTCGCGGGCGACACTCATGAAGAGTTCGCGGTTGACAGCAATCTCTTTCTGCGTCATAGGGGGTGTGGTGGCTGAGGGTGGAACAGATGGGGAGCGACGGGGCTATGGCCGCACCATCACTTCGTTTCGGGGACGAGGTACTTGTCGCCCGTCTCGCGGATAAGCACTTCCTTAAACTTCTCGCTGTAGCCGGGACGCACGGGTGCCTGTCCCAGACCGTCGGGTGTGAGGAGGAAGCGGCCGTCGGCCTCGGGCTTGATGGTCATGTCGTTGTACTTGACGATGAGGTATTCGCCCAGTTGTTTCCATCGTGCCAGCATCTGCTGACCACACTCTACGGAGTAGTGCGTCAGCCAAGCCTTGCCTTCCTCTTCAGACACGGCGAAGCGGCGTGCGGCCTCGGCCTCAACGTCGGCCTGGCGGCTGAGAAAGCCCTGCTCCAGTTCGTCGCGGACACGCTGCACCGAGGGGAAGAGCATGCTGTAGCGCGGGTAGGTCATGTTGGCCACCCAGTTGCACACCCAGAAGGCCGACTGCCACGAGAAGGTGACGTCGTTGGCCTGAGGATCGTCGTAGCAGGGAGGCACGCTGTCTGCACAGCAATAGACGGGCGTATAGGCCACCATGTTGGGGTCGTCATTGCCGAACCACAGCACGCCGCCGATGGCGTTGGGCAGGTGGCGGCGCATCTGAGCCACGACGGTCAGCGCCGTCTGTTGCGTGGAGATGGGGCGCTCGTTGAAGTACTTCTTGCCCTTGTAGGTGAATGACAGGGGTGTGGGACGGTAGGGGGCGCAGTACATGCCGGCGCCCACGTCCTTGGTGACGTCGAAGGGCGTGCCCTCGTAGTGGTCGCGGTTGGAGGCCATGACGTCAGCCACCGACAGTTTGTGCTTGGGCTTGAAGTAGAGCGGCATGGGCTCGGCCTGTCCGATATGGCGGCCGTCGGCATAGTCGAGGTAGCGCTCCATGCCATTGACGTGGCGGTTGTAGAAACTCCATACGCGGGTCTCGCAGTAGCGTATGGCGCCGAAATCGGCCGGCGCGTAGGCATCGCAGAAGGAGAAGTCGGCGTCTTTGCCGTTGAAGAAGCCGCGCTGGCGCGCAAAGGAGATGACGTCCTTCGAGCAGATGACGTTGTCCTTGTCCTTGGGGTCGAAGCGGCGGATGCGGCTTTGGTTGGCATGGGCAGCGATGCAGTCGTCGGGGATGCGGACGGCCACCCATACGGCGCCGCGGTTGCCCGGGCCCTTGCCAATCATTTCCATAATCCACACCTCGTCGGGGTCAGCGATGGAGAAACTCTCGCCCTCGCTGTTGTAGCCGTACTTCTGTACAAGGTCGCCCATCACCCGGATGGCCTCACGGGCGGTGCGTGCACGCTGCAGGGCGAGGGTCATCAGACTGTTGTAGTCGATGATACCCGTGGTATCGACCAGTTCTTCGCGTCCGCCGAAGGTCGTTTCGGTGATGGCCAGCTGGTGCTCGTTGATGTAGCCCATTACGGCATAGGTCTGAGGGGCTTCGGGGATAACGCCGTAGAAGTGGTTGGTGTCGCCATCGACAATACGCCGCATCGTCCCTTTGGTGTGACGGGCAGCGGGATAGTAGTTGAGACGGCCGAACATGCCGTAAGAGTCGGCGTTATAGGAAATGATGGTCGAGCCATCGGTCGAGGCATGCTTTCCTACCAGAAAACTGGTACATGCTATGGCTGGCACTGCCATGGCCGAGACCACAAGCAGCACCAGCGTGCGGAGGATATTTATCATTATGTTAATAAGGAGTGTTTTATGGTATAAACACATGTTCCGTCTGTCAGCAGGCTTTGAAGGACATGTCCAGGCCTTTCACCGAATGGGTCAATGCGCCGACGGAGATGTAGTCCACGCCACATTCGGCATAGTCGCGGAGCGTGTCGAAGGTGATGCCGCCGCTCGATTCGGTCTCAAAGCGGTGGCCAATCATCTCGACGGCCTTGCGGGTGTCCTCGACGGAGAAGTTGTCGAGCATGATGCGGTCTGCGCCGCCGTGCTCCATCACCTGTCGTATCTCGTCGAACGAGCGTACCTCTATCTCCACCTTGAGGTGCAGGCCCTTGGCCTTCTGATAGGCCGCACAGCGGTCGAGCGCCTGGGCGATGCCGCCGCAGAAATCGACGTGGTTGTCTTTGAGCAGAATCATGTCGAAGAGGCCGATGCGGTGGTTCACGCCGCCGCCAATCTTGACGGCTTCCTTCTCCAGCATACGCATGCCGGGCGTGGTCTTGCGGGTGTCAAGCACATGGGTGTTCGTGCCTTCGAGACGCTTGACGTAGCGGGCCGTCATCGTGGCGATGCCGCTCATGCGCTGCATGATGTTGAGCATGAGGCGCTCGGTCTGTAGCAGACTGCGCACCTTGCCCGTGACAATCATGGGCACGTCGCCGGGCTTCACGTGGTCGCCGTCGTTCATGAAGGTCTCTATCTGCATGGTGGGGTCGAAGCGGTGGAACACTTCGCGTGCTATCCGCATACCCGCCAGTACGCCCTCTTCCTTGATGAGCAGTTTCGATTTGCCCATCGCCTCTTCGGGGATGCAGCACAGGGTGGTATGGTCGCCGTCACCGATGTCCTCGGCAAAGGACAGGTCGATGAGCCGGTCGTTGAGTTCATCTACAGTGTACATGTGTCTATCTGTCGTTTTGGGTTACTTTGCCCCTTGGGTGGGGCTATTGCTAAATCCATGCAAAATTACGCATATCCGCGCAAGGGGCAAAGCGATGGGGTGAGTAATCTGGGCGTGCTGTGGTTTGTGCTTGCCTTTGCTGCTTACATCTTTTGCAGTTCGATGGCCATTTCCTCTTGCAACTGACGGGCTTTCTCTCCGGCCACGGCGGCGAAGTCGGCCGACTGGTCGGCGTAGATGATGCCGCGTGAGGAGTTGACCAGCAGACCGCAGGTGGGCGTCATGCCGTAGCGGCACACCTCCTGCAGCGAGCCGCCCTGTGCGCCGACGCCGGGGACGAGCAGGAAATGGGTGGGTGCCAACCGACGTACGTCCTCGAAGAGAGCGCCGCGGGTGGCTCCTACGACAAACATCATCCGCTCGTCGTCTGCCCACTGGCGGGCTTTCATCAGCACGCGTTCAAAGAGGCGGTAGCCGCTGGTATCTTCCGTCATCTGGAAGTCGAGCGAACCGGCATTGCTCGTGGCGGCGAGGAGTATCACCCACTTGCCGGGCACGGTGAGGAAGGGCTTCACACTGTCTTCGCCCATGTAGGGCGCTACGGTGAGGGCATCGACGTCCATTTCCTCGAAGAAGCAACGGGCGTACATGGCCGAGGTGTTGCCGATGTCGCCGCGTTTGGCGTCGGCGATGACCAGATGCTGCGGATAGTGCTGCTTAAGGTAGGCCACGGTCTTTTCCAGCGCCAGCCAGCCCTTGATGCCGCCGCACTCGTAGAAGGCTACGTTGGGCTTGTAGGCCACGCAGTAGGGTGCGGTGGCGTCGATGATGGCCTTATTGAAGGCGAAGATGGGGTCTTCTTCCCCAAGCAGGTGTGCAGGTATCTTCTTGATATCCGTGTCCAGACCGACACAGAGGAACGACTGCCGTTCGGCGATGACGTTGATAAGTTCTTGCTTGTTCATAAGTATAGAGGTTGAATTTTGCGTGTAAAGGTAACATTTCGCGGGCAGAGCGCCAAAGTTTTCCCCCTGTTTTTAGCCATACCACCATTTGGATGCTTGGAATCAATGCTTGGAGAGCGCGTATGAAGAGGTGTTAAAACTACGGCGCCTCCCCGCTGCCAAGGTTGGCGGGGTGGCGCCGTGAATATGTAGGCTGACGGGAGGTGTCTTACCGCTTCTCGCCGAAGTCTGTCTGTTGCTGTTCCACCTCTTTGAGTCGCCGGTTGGCATCGTCACGCTGCTGCTGTTCGGCCTTGTGGTCGGCCACGGGCATCAGGGAGGGGGCGAGGGACCGGCCCGTGGTGTGGGGGATGCGCGCTGCTTCGGTGGGCGCAAAGACCAGTGGGTGGGCGGCCGGCACGCTGTGCAGCACCATGCTGCCGCTGACGGGCATCTGCGTGCCGGGGAAGAGGACGCTGGCCGTCACCTTGATGGTGCCCGGGCGCAATGTGCTCTGGACGAGGATGGGCGCGGTGCCCCATTTCACGGGGGCGGGGTTGGCCAGCACGTCGGCGCCGCCGAGGATGCGGCCCTCGCCTTCGATGGCAAACTGGATATAGTCGTTGTTCAACCGCTTGATATGGCCGTTACGGTCGGCAATGGCCGCCACCACTACCACGGCATCCGAGCCGTCGGCACGCAGGGCCGTCTGCTCGTCATCTACCCAGAGCAGTATCTTTTCGGGGCGACGGGCGGGGCGTACCGTATCTGTGGCGACCACCTTGCCGTCGATCAGACCTTCGGCCAGGAGAAAGACGTCGGCAGCATTCGAGTGCTTGTCCGCCATGAAATGATAGACGTCCTTGAAGGTGATGATGGGCGAGGGGAGGCCCGCGTGGGTGGCCGGCTTGGTATAGGTGTGGGGCTTGCCACCCTTGTTGAAGGTCAGGCGCACTTCGTCGCAGTTGGAGAAGACGGTGACGTCGGCCGGCGAGAAGGGCGTCATCTCATGCGCAATGTGCACCATCGGACCGGTCTGGAACGGGCGGTCCTCCTGCATCGTGTCGCGCTGCGCCTGGAATATGTAGTAGGCATATTTGGGCTGGCGGAACACGTCCATGATGCCGCCGTAGAAGGGATCGGGATGATAGCCACGCTGGTGGTCGAAGGCGTGCCACAGGCAACCGCCGACATGCTGGCGCGTGGTGCGGTAGAGGGCGTCGTAGGACGTATAGGTATAGGGCGGGCAGGCGTAGTGGTTCGCCTGGACGAGCATGGCGTGCTCGCCCCAGTTGCGGGCCGCACGACTGGGTGAGTTGTGTGAGCTCCAGTTGTCCACACAGTCGCCCCACTCGCGGGTGAAGTAGGTGATGCTATCATTAGCCTGTTCTGCTGGTGCCTTTCTGCCCTGTCCAGTGGCGGGCTGGGCAAACAGAATGTTGTAATATTCGTGCCCGCGCGCCGTGGCGTCGCAGCCGCAGTAGCAATAAGGATAGGGGTATTCCTCTTCGACGATGGCCCGCGTGTTTCGGGCGAAGTCGGCCGGGTAGTAGGTCTCGTTGAGGATGGGTTCCCACATCCACAGGCAGGCATGGTTGCGGTCGCGGCGCACGAGGTGACGAATATCGCTGTAAACGCGCCGGGCGAAGATGGGGGCATTGTTCCAAAACTGCCAGCCGGGCGTGTTGTCCAGCACGAACAGACCCAGTTCGTCGCAGGCATCCATAAACGCCGGGTCTTGCGGGCAGTGGGCATTGCGGATGACCTTCAGTCCTGCGTCGCGCAGTTTTTTGGCGTCGCGCCAGTGCAGGCTGTTCGGTACGGCATTGCCCACGACGGCAAAGTCCTGATGACGGTTGACGCCGATAAGTGGGCGTCCGTAGGGTTTGCCGTTGAGCCAGAAGCCCTCTTTGCCCTTAAACTCGATGCTGCGCACGCCAATGCGTCGCCGGTAGCCATCTACAACCTTCCCCTTGCGGTCGCGGATGCGTATGAAGAGGTTGTAGAGCTGCGGCTGTTCGGGCGACCATAGCAGGGGGCGCGACAGGCGGATACGGCTGCTGACGGTTACAGCCTCGCCGGCGGCGGACGTGAAGCGTTGCTTGGCCAGAGCCGCCCGTCGGCCGTCCGGATGTATCAGTTCAAACTCGGCCGTGCCGGCGAAACCCGCTGTGCGTTCGTTGCGCACATGCAGGCGGAGCAACACGTCGGCGGCAGCCTCGCTCACTTTGTCGTAGGCCACGAAGAGTCCGCCGCCTGCCACGACATCCTCGTAGTTGGGGTCGGTGATGTGCAGCCTGTCGTGCGTCACCAGCCAGCAGTCGCGATAGATGCCGCCGAAGTAGGTGTAGTCGAGCATGTCCTGCGGTTTGCCCGGCGGATAGGTGGGGTCGTTGCTGTTGTCGGCCCATACGGCCAGGACGTTGTCGCCGTCCCAGTCAATGCCGTCTGTCAGGTCGGCCACGACGGGCAGGTAGCCGCCGTAGTGCTCGGCAAGCAGTTTGCCGTTGAGATAGACCTTGCTCTTGCCCATGATAGCCTCGAAGTGGACAAAGACCTTCTTCCCTCTGAGGGAGGCTTCGGGCGTGAAGTGCTTGCGGTACCACACCTCGCCCTGATAGTTGATGCATCCGCTGGCTTCGGTGGGCAGGTAGTCGATGCCGTGCGGCAGAGAAACCACCGCCCATTGGCGGTCGTCGAAATCGGCCTTTTCGGCACCGGGCGCAGCCCCTTTGTGGAAGCGCCAGGCGGGATTCATGGAGAAGACGTCGCGGCCGCTGTCGGGCAGCCGGAAGAAGCCCGCTGTGGAAAACTCGGGCTCGTGCACTGCTCCCGTGGCCAGACCGCAGAGAAGCAGGCATAGGGAGAGGAAAAACTTTCTCATGATAGGATGGTTGGAGTGAATAGTTTGGTTGAAACGATTGACAGTCGTGTATGGTGGCCTTATCCGCGCGAGTAGAAATGCTCTTCTTCTAAACGATTTGAGGGATATGTCCTCCCCGGAGCAGGGTGGGGCATATCCCTCTGTATAAGACTTATGTGCGCGGGTCAGCGTTATACGATGCCTCGGCCGTGGCAGTTCTTGAATTTCTTTCCGCTACCGCAGGGGCAGGGGTCGTTGCGCTGGGGCATCTTATCCTTGACGATGGGGCGCTGCACGTTCTCGCGGGTGTCGTTGGTACGGGCCTTGCGGCTGTTGTCGTCCTCCTTCACCTCGGAGCCTTCGTGCGATTCCTGATACTTCGGCTTCTGGGGCATGGGCTCGGGAGCGGCCTCCTTGATCTCCTCCGGCTCCTGTACGGGGATGTGTCCGCGCATCAGGGTTGAGACGGTGCAGTTGTTAATCTGATCCACCATCTTCGAGAAGAGTTCGGCGCTCTCCAGTTTGAAGATGAGCAGCGGGTCTTTCTGTTCGTAGCTGGCGTTCTGTACCGACTTCTTCAGTTCGTCCAGTTCGCGCAGGTTTTCCTTCCATGCGTCGTCGATGTTGTGCAGGAGGATGGCCTTCTCAAAGTCGCGTACCACCACCTTGCTGTCCGTCTCGTAGGCTTCGCGCAGGTTGGTGCGGATGTTATAGACCAGTCGGCCGTCGGTGATGGGCACGAGAATCTTGTCGTACATTTGGCCCTGGTTCTCATAGACCTGACGGATGACCGGCGTGGCCACTTCGGCCAGGCGGTCCGTCTTGCGGCGGAAAGCGTCCATGGCAGCCTGGAAGGCCATTTCTTCCAGCTCGTCGTGCTTCAGTCCGCTGAACTGCTGCTCGGTGAAGGGGCACTCGATGGCGAGAATCTCGAGGAAACGGTCGCGTACGTCTTTGTAGGAGTCGCCCGAGACGATGTTGACGACGCGGTCCCAAATCATGTTGGAGATGTCCATGCCGATGCGCTCGCCCATGAGTGCGTGGCGGCGCTTTTCGTAGATGACGGTACGCTGCTTGTTCATGACGTCGTCATACTCCAGCAGGCGCTTACGGATGCCAAAGTTGTTTTCCTCCACCTTCTTCTGTGCGCGCTCGATGCTGTTGTTAATCATCTTGGCCTCAATCATGTCGCCGTCCTTGAAGCCCAGACGGTCCATGATGCGGGCGATGCGCTCGGAGGCGAAGAGGCGCATGAGGTTGTCTTCGAGCGAGACGAAGAATACGCTGGAGCCCGGGTCGCCCTGACGTCCGGCACGTCCGCGCAGCTGGCGGTCAACGCGACGGCTCTCGTGACGCTCCGTACCGATGATGGCCAGACCGCCGGCCTGCTTTACCGCGTCGGTCAACTTGATGTCCGTACCGCGGCCGGCCATGTTGGTGGCGATGGTCACGGCGCCGAGCATACGCTCCTCTTCCTTGGTGCTGCCGTCGGGCAGGGTGATGGTCACCTTGCCCGGCGTGCTCTCGCCGGCGCGGGCCACGATGTCGGCCTCGCGCTGGTGCAGTTTGGCGTTGAGCACCTGGTGCGGGATATGGCGCATGTCGAGCATACGGCTGAGCAGTTCGCTCACATCCACGCTCGTTGTACCTACCAGACAGGGGCGTCCGGCCAGGCGCATCTTCTCCACCTCGGCGATGACGGCGGCATACTTCTCGCGTTTGGTCTTATAGACGCGGTCGTTCATGTCCTTGCGCAGCACGGGGCGGTTGGTGGGAATCTCGACGACGTCGAGCTTGTAGATGTTCCAAAACTCGCCCGCTTCGGTGATGGCCGTACCCGTCATACCTGCCAGCTTGTGGTACATGCGGAAGTAGTTCTGCAGGGTGATGGTGGCGAAGGTCTGCGTGGCGGCTTCCACCTTGACGTGCTCCTTGGCTTCGACGGCCTGATGCAGACCATCGCTCCAGCGGCGGCCCTCCATGATACGGCCCGTCTGTTCGTCAACAATCTTCACCTGACCGTCCAGCACGACATACTCCTCGTTGATCTGGAACATGGTGTAGGCCTTGAGCAACTGGAGGATGGTGTGTACGCGCTCGCTCTTGATGGCGTAGTCGGAGAGCAGGGCATCCTTGCGGTTGAGGCGTTCTTCATCGCTGAGGCTCTTGTCGGCCTCGAGGGCAGACAGTTCGCTGGTGATGTCGGGCAGGACGAAGAGTTGGTCGTCATTGACTTGTTCGGCCAGCCATTTGTTACCCTTGTCCGTCAGGTCGCACGAGCGCAACTTCTCATCTACGACGAAGTAGAGCGGGTCGGTGGCTTCGGGCATGCGGCGGTTGTTGTTCTCCATATATATGGCCTCCGTCTTGAGCATGCCGCTCTTGATGCCCTGTTCAGACAGGTACTTGATGAGCGCCGTGTTCTTGGGCAGGGCCTTGTGGCTGCGGAACAGTTGGAGGAAGCCTTCCTCCTCTTTTTTCTTATCGCCCGAGCTGATGAGGCCCTTAGCCTCGGCCAGATACTGCGTGGCCAGTTTGCGCTGTACGCCGACGAGGCGCTCCACCAGCGGCTGGTACTGCTCGAACAACTGGTCGTCGCCTTTGGGCACGGGGCCGGAGATGATGAGCGGCGTGCGGGCGTCGTCAATCAGCACCGAGTCCACCTCATCGACGATGGCGTAGTTGTGCTTGCGCTGTACCAGTTCGGCGGGGTTCATGGCCATGTTGTCGCGCAGGTAGTCGAAGCCAAACTCGTTGTTCGTACCGAAGGTGATGTCGGCGCGGTAGGCGCGGCGGCGTGCTTCGGAGTTGGGCTGGTGCTTGTCGATGCAGTCCACGCTCAAGCCGTGGAACATATAGAGCGGTCCCATCCATTCCGAGTCGCGCTTGGCCAGGTAGTCGTTCACCGTGACGACGTGTACGCCGTTGCCCGTCAGGGCGTTGAGATAGACGGGCAGGGTGGCGACGAGCGTCTTACCTTCACCCGTGGCCATCTCGGAGATTTTGCCTTGGTGCAGCACGGTACCGCCGAACAGCTGTACGTCATAGTGCACCATGTTCCACGTCATCTCATTGCCGCCGGCCACCCAGTGGTTCTGCCAAATGGCCTTGTCGCCCTCGATGTGTACGAAGTCGTGCGTGGCAGCCAGTTCGCGGTCGAAGTCGGTCGCCGTCACCTCGATGGTTTCGTTTTCGCTGAAGCGGCGTGCCGTGTCCTTGACGATGGCGAAGGCTACGGGCAGAATCTCGTCCAGGGCCTTCTCGAAGCGGTCGAGCACTTCGTTCTCCAGTTTGTCTATCTGGTTGAAGATGACCACGCGGTCTTCGATGGGCGTCTCTTCCACCTTGGCCTTGAGGGCTGTGATTTTCTCCTTGAGGTCATCGGCCGAGGTCTGCACCTTCTGCTGCAGTTCCTTCGTCTTGGCGCGGAGTTCGTCGTTGGTCAGTTTGTTGATTTCGGGATAGGCCGCCAACACCTGCTCCACGATGGGCTGGATGAGTTTGCGGTCGCGTGTGGACTTGTTTCCACCGAGCAGTTTGCTCAATATAGCATTTATGTTCATTGTAGGAAGTTTTCAGGGGATGTTAGGGGAGGGGGATAAGGTAATGTTTTGAAAACAGCCGGTCGGCATGTTTGCCGCGCTGTCGTTGGCCGCTCTTTCAGAGGAAACTCTGTCAGAACAGGGGCGCTGCGGCGCAGGCATTGGGTGCGCGGATGCGCATGGCTTTCGACAGCGTGGGCGCTATGCAGTCCACGGTGACGGGGGTGCCGATGGTCTGCGCCTCAATGTCGGCCCCCCAGAAGATGATGGGGTAGGGGATGTACGATTCGCGTACATAGCGGCGTTCGCCAGTCTGCGAGTTGGTGTAGTGCCAGCCCGGCGACACCTCAATCATCACGTCGCCCGAGCACTGCGGGTTATAGCCGCCCCTTATCTTGCTGATGCCGGGCGTCCATGCACCCTGTATCAGGCGTTTGGAGGTGAACACGTTCTTTACCCCCTCAAGCTGTACAAGGAAATCTTCCGTGCGTTGCAGCAGTTCGGAGAGGCTGATTTGCTTGTCGTTGATGAGCTTGTGGTTCAGGTAAAACTGTGTGCCCAGCGAGGCTTCAATATAGTTGCCTTGGCCATAGATGGCCGTGAGATACATGTTGAGCAGTGCCGATGCCCGCTGCACGTCGAAGGTGCCTGTGGGTATGCGGTAGGTCGAGAGGTCCGTCTGGCTCTCTGTGGCATATCCTGTGGAGGTCAGGACGAACAGGGCATTGTTTCTCCCCGTTTTCCTCTCTACGGCGGTGATGACGCGCTCCAGCGCCTTGTCCAGTCGGACATAGGTGTCCTGAAGCTCCATGCTCGCCGCGTCCTCTGTTTCACCGGCGTAGATGCCGGCGTAGAAGGTTACTGCCAGATGGTCGGGCACGGCGTCGCTGCCCATGACGGTAGAGCCGACCAGCGTCTCTACCGTGGCTGCCACCTCGTCGTTGACCAGTCCGCTGGTCTTGAAGAGGGCAAAGCGGTTGTCGCCCTTGAAACGGTGAGTGAAGGGCTTTTTCATGCCGCCCGACAGGAAGTAGCTGAAGTTGCCCACCAGGTCGGACGTAGGTGTCCACTGCAGTTCGTCCGGCTGGTTGACGATGTCTGAGACACTGTTACGCACACCGGCAAACGAGGGCAGTCCGCCGTAGTAGGACGAGGTGGTCCATCGTCCCGTGTTGTCGTCTATCCATATGGCGGCATCGGCGGCGTGTCCGGCGGTGAGCACGGCGGCCTCGCGCATGGGGGCCACGGCATAGACCATAGCCTTGCCCTGACTGGCTATCTTCAGTTCGTCGCCGATGGTCGAGACGCTGAGGTGTATGGCCGAGCTGCGGTCCGTCACGCTCTTGGTGGCGTCATCTACGCAGAATATGGGGCGCAGCGTCTTTCGGTCTATCCATCGTCGGCCTACGATGCCGTGGCTCGATGGGGCAGCGCCGGTGGCAAAAGTCGCCGCGGCCGAGGCCAGGTCGGGACAGGCCATGGGATAGTCGGCCTGCGAGTAGATACGGCCCTCGCGCAGCAGTTTCTTAAACCCCTTCTCTCCATACAGCGGCATGAAAGCGTCCAGATAGTCGGCTCGGAGCTGATCTACCAGAATGCTCACTACAAGGCGCGGTGCACCGTTGTTGCCCGTGGCCTGTGCCGCCGTTTCGCGTGGCGAGAGCACCGACAGTACGGCCCATAGCGACAGCAGCAGGCAGTAGCCATGCTGGTCGGCGGTGGGTACGGGGAGCAATCGTTTCTTGTCGTTCATGATGGGGGAGAATGATGGGGGAGTATGGTAGGGGTTAGGGTTTCTGTTGAAGTTGCAGGTAGCCGGCGTGCAGGGCACGGGTGGCGTAGGTGGCCATGAGCAGCCATACCTCGGCGGGGAAGCGCTGTCCGGCCAGCAGACCCGCCGCGACGGTCAGCCCCACACTTATGCCCGCCGCATATCCGAAGCCGTCGGGCCGATGGTGGCCGTTGCGCCAAATCTTCCACGGCAGGTAGAGCAGGGGTAGCGGGTTGAGCCACAGGATGAGCATGTTGCTGCCCACCGTGGGGTGTGTGGAGAAGAGGAAGAGGAAGGCTACCGGCAGGCCGATGACGCCCTGCATCAGCAGCAGCGTGTTGTCAGCCCATCTCAGGGCGCGGCCTCGCCGCCATCCCCATACCGTCAGCGCCAGACAGAGGATGAACAGAGCGCCGGTGGCCGTCAGCGGGGTGAACCATGAAGGCTGCGCCACGTCGCCGGCTGCCGCGGTCAGTACCAGTTGCTCCCTGACCAATGGCCGTGTGGTGCCGTCCGCCCGGCGTATGCGGGCCTGTGCGGCGAAGCCCTGCGCGTAGATGGGTGAGAACAGCTGCTCGCGTACGCCAATGCTCCTGTCGGCTTCGGCGCCGATGAGCAGGTCCTGCCCGAAGCGGTTCCAGTCGGCCCGCGGTGCGGCAAATTCCGTAACAATCTGTCGGAACGTCCTTTCGGGCACTTCTGTGGGCCATGCCACCTCGCCGTCCACGCAGCGCTCCACGTCGGCTATGGCGCGCGTGGTGCAGTTGTCGTAGAAGAAGTTGTAACGGTAGGTCCAGTCGGGCTGCGTCGCCAACTGTATCAGACCGTCGTACAGGCGGTGCGCCTCGTCCTGCCTCAGGTTGAGCACCTGGGCGGTGACGCCGCGTCCATCCTCGGCATACGAGGCCACGAAGGCGGCCGTGGGTACCACCCCCAGACAGTAGTCCGTCTCGCCCTTGATGAAGCGCCAGACGAAGTGGGGCGCGCCGAAACTGAATACGCCGTAGTTGAACGTCAGGTCCGATCGCGTACGCATATTATATATACGTATGGCGGTGTGGCCGTACAGTTCGTACACCTCGTGCCCGGGCGTGCAGGTCAGCAAACTGACCTCCAGACTGTCGCCCTCGGCCTCTGCCTTGGCATACGCCTGAATGGCCGTCATGCTGAACATGGCGACCATCATGGTGACAATCTGTACCCATAGCGGGCGGAGAGACTTCATATCTGCGTGTAAATTCGAGTGCAAAGATACGCCATACCGCTTTAACGCCCAAGCAAATCCAGTGCCAATTTCACCATCCGCCCCATTTCTGCCGCAGGCAGTGCCATTCCCAAGGGCTGGGAATACGATTCCCAAGGGCTGGGAATTTGATTCCCAAGGGCTGGGAACATGATTCCCAAGGGCTGGGAATACGATTCCCAAGGGCTGGGAATTTGATTCCCAAGGGCTGGGAACATGATTCCCAAGGGCTGGGAACACGATTCCCAAGGGCTGGGAATTTGATTCCCTGCGGCTGGCACTTCGAGTACCTGCGGCTGGCACTTCGATTGCCCGCGGCCGGCAATGCGATTGCCAAGGGCTGGGTGTCTTTTCCTGATTTCAATAGACACTATTGTGCTACATGGTCTGAAACCATAGACACTTGTGTTTCAGCCATACGGTTTTCATAGACACCATGTAGGTAAACGTGCTGAATCTGTGGACACATCGCTTCAGTTTGCCGCATGTGCAAGAGACCGGACCGTCTGTTTGGTCCTTCCCTGTTCGTTCCGTCGGGCATATGGGCTGTGGGCTGCATAACGGCAGTGTGGTAGAGGTGGGGAGAAGCGTGCGGCGTGATGCTCGATAAATGTCTATATGAAAGATTGAAAAGATTAAATACATCAAAAAGACAAAATAAATTTGCGAAGAGTAGCACAATGTAAGATTTATTTGCTTACCTTTGCACCGCTCAAGCACCGCAAAGGCCGGTGTGGCTGACAAAAAGGTCACAGCAGGCAAGGCGCGAATGGGCAGCGACACCGATAATCACAATCTCAAAAACCAACAGACCATGTGTGGCATAACCGCAATTTTCAAACTGGAAGACCCGAGTGAGCAGTGGCGCGACAAGGCGCTTAAGATGAGTAAGAAAATCCGCCATCGCGGTCCCGACTGGAGTGGCGTGTACCAGGGTAAGACGGCCATCCTCTGTCATGAGCGCCTGTCTATCGTTGATCCGCGCAGTGGCGGCCAGCCGCTGTTCTCGCCCGACCGCAGTCGTGTGCTGGCCGTCAACGGCGAGATATACAACCATCGCGACATCCGCAACCGTCTGGCCGGCCGGTATGAGTTTCAGACTGGCTCCGACTGCGAGGTAATTCTCGCCCTCTATCAGGAGAAGGGCCTCGCCCTGCTCGACGAAATCAGCGGCATCTTCGCCTTCGCCCTCTACGACGAGGCCGCCGACGACTTCCTCATTGCCCGCGACCCCATCGGCGTCATTCCTTTATATATAGGCCACGACAGCGAAGGCCACGTCTATTGCGCCAGCGAACTGAAGGCCCTCGAGGGCTTTTGCGACGACTACGAGGTGTTCCCTCCGGGTCACTACTATCGCGGCAGCGAAGGCAAGTTGGTCAAGTGGTATCACCGCGACTGGGAGTCGTATGACGCCGTAAAGGACAACCATATCGGCAGTGCCGAACTGCGGACGGCTCTTGAGGATGCCGTGCGCCGCCAGCTGATGAGCGACGTGCCCTATGGCGTGCTCCTCTCCGGCGGTCTGGACAGTTCGGTCATCTCCGCCATCGCCAGTAAGTATGCCGCCAACCGCATCGAAGCCGACGGCAAGCAGGCCGCTTGGTGGCCGCGTCTCCACTCCTTCGCCGTCGGTCTGAAGGGCGCGCCCGACCTCATCAAGGCCCGCGAGGTGGCCGAGCACATCGGCACCGTACACCATGAAATCAACTACACCATCCAAGAAGGTCTCGATGCCGTGCGCGATGTCATCTATTTCATTGAGACCTACGACGTCACCACCGTCCGCGCCTCAACGCCCATGTATCTGCTGGCCCGCGTCATCAAGTCGATGGGCATCAAGATGGTGCTCAGCGGCGAGGGCGCCGACGAGGTCTTCGGCGGCTACCTCTATTTCCACAAGGCCCCTACGGCAAAAGACTTTCACGAAGAGACCGTTCGCAAACTCTCCAAACTCTATCTCTACGACTGCCTGCGTGCCAACAAGTCGCTCAGCGCCTGGGGCGTGGAGGGTCGCGTGCCCTTCTTGGACAAGGAGTTTTTGGACGTGGCCATGCGCATCAACCCTGCCGACAAGATGTGTCCCGGACAGACCATCGAGAAGCGCATTGTCCGCGAAGCCTTTGCCGACATGCTGCCCGAAAGTGTCGCCTGGCGACAGAAAGAGCAGTTCAGCGACGGCGTAGGCTACAGTTGGATCGACACCCTCAAGGCCGTCACCGCCGCCGCCGTCAGCGACGAGCAGATGGCCCATGCCGCCGAGCGCTTCCCCATCAACCCGCCGATGAACAAGGAAGAGTATTACTACCGCAGCATCTTCGAGGAATACTTCCCCAGCGACAGCGCCGCCCGCACCGTGCCCAGCGTGCCCAGCGTGGCCTGCTCGACGGCCGAGGCCCTGGCCTGGGACAAAGCCTTTGCCAACGTCAACGACCCCAGCGGCCGTGCCGTACGTGGGGTTCATGAACAAGCCTACGAAAAATAGTCAGAACGGCAGTCCTTGACTGCTCACAGAATAGTCTAAAAGTGTTCCGTGCACAAGCTCACATGGAGTATGTGCACGGAACACTTTTTTGTGGCAGTAGAGTATAGAGTCAACAAGCAAGTGCGATATTAAGAAAATCGTACAAATCAGGCGAGGGCTGACCTACCTGATGGAGCAAAGTGCCTTCATCCCCGAACAACCCACGCTCTTCTGTTGAAAACGTAGCATATCCACCCACCCAATACGGGGATATCAGCACGGGTGGAAATGCGCCTCTGCTCCGACCCCATAGATAGCGCAGCCGACCTATACCGCGCCCTCTCTCACACCCCGAGGCCCTTCAGACTCTATCACATTCATGCCTCCAATCCTCCTACCGAAAAATCTGTAGTACCCACGCGGATTTTTTTTCAAAACGCAACTACGTGATAGGCAAACTAATATCGGCCGATAAGCGTTGAAGTTGGGTTAAGAAAATAAAGACTAACTTTGCCGCGTCAGAACTGTAACAGCATGGCCGTTTTTGCTTTAACAGTCTGCTCTGTTTTACCAGGGAAGCCAACAACAAACCCACTGACAATCGACATTCCTGCTAAAAATCAGTGGGGTTATTCGTTTTGGTATCAATCTTGATAAGATGATGAATTCGGAATTTACCCAATTATGCTTTCGCTTTCTTCATTATACTTAGAAGCGTTATTCATAACACTTTCTTTGCTGGTATTGGCGTAACAATAGACACAAAAGTGGCGACAAGTGTTGTACATTCCAATGTCCTTACTTACCATGCATCCACAAATTTTTCGTTGTCCAGCATCTTTCACCTTTTTTTCTTTTGTTGGCAAAGGTGGTAATTGACCAAATATGTCGCGTTCTGGCCATGTTAAAGTATGGAGATAATAAACCAATTCTTCGTCTTCTGCAAAGATCCTTTTCATAAGTTCTCCATCAATACAGCGGTTGTGTTCAATGCCGTATGATTCAAGATTAATGTCTTCTGCACAAGTAGCAATCTCCACGTCCCAACCATCTTTGTGCCAAGCTTCACGAATTTTCTGAAGCCCTTGCACGATTTCGATACGTTGGGCATGATTTGCTTCGGCATTCTCCACATCTTCTTTGGTGAAGAGCATGGTCTCCTTCACAAGGTTGTTCTGTACTTTTCTGTACGCCTTCACGTCAACGAAGCTGAAAACCAACTTGTCTGTGTAACCTTTTAGTTTGTTACCTATATGCCAAATACGGGTCAGCAAATCGCGAGGTGTTATGTTTGGAGTAATAATCAAAGGATCGAAGCGCCAGATTACCCTCTCCTTGCCAATCATTTCCGACAACTTCTTAAATGTTTCAACACGATCATCTACAGAAGAAACATTTGGTTCAAAACCTTCCTTCACATAGTCGTTAAGAGTAACCTGGAAATA
>JALEZQ010000090.1 GCA_022772475.1 Bacteroidales bacterium
TGACATCAAGAAAGGCAAGAGACCTAAACTTATATCCCTGCTGACCAACGATTTTGATATGCCGTTGGAAACAATCGTGGCAATATACCGTCGCAGGTGGCAAATCGAGTCGCTTTTCAAGCAGATAAAACAGAACTTTCCCTTGAGATACTTCTACGGAGAAAGCGCCAATGCCATCAAAATCCAGATTTGGGTCACACTCATTGCGAACCTGCTGCTTTCGGTCTTACAAAGAAGCTTACAACGGCGTTGGAGCTTCTCAGGGCTGGCAACAATAGTTAGAATCGTCCTGATGTATTACCTGAATCTTGAAAAGTTCCTCAATCAGCCCGATGCAGACCTTAACAGCATGCTCATAGAGGCATCAGAATCACCGCCCGAAGACCCTGAAAACTGCTGAGGGGGCTTGTCCTATACAAAATGTAAGCCCAACTTCTGTCTTTAAAGAAGTTGGACTCACCCTTTTATGGTTTAGCGGACAGTAATAATAGAAATAACCAAACAATATTGGAGGTGCGCCTGTATTTGGCACACCTCCTTTGTTATTTTGCGTCCAAAAGAGCTAAACAAAGAAGCTATGAGGAGCAAAACGAAAATAGATACCGACCTGCCTGAAGCGCATCGAGCAGCATCCCCACAACATCTTCGCCATGAACTGCGCCGCGTCCCTCGGCGGCCGAGTCAACCTCAACCGCTTCGGCGAATACCTCTTCGGCAACGAAGCCGTTGTAGAGAAGCACACCATGCTGTCCGGCCGCGACGAACAGGCCGCAGCGGATGGCGAAGAAGGGGATGGCGAAGAAGGGGATGGCGAAGAATGACCACCCCAACTCGCCACAATTATTGCCCCCAATCGGAAAACGCAGTTTTTCGAGGGCTGATTTCATCGGAAAACGCAGTTATTTTAGGGCTGATTTCATCGGAAAACGCACCTCGCTTCAAAAAATACACTATCTTTGCACTATCAAAAAGGCCGTAACATGCTGTACAGAAAGATTACACAACGGATTGAAGAATACCTCTCTTCAGATTCAGATAGAATGCTGTTGATTGATGGTGCACGCCAGATAGGCAAGTCGTATATTATCCGCCATGTGGGAGAAAAGATGTTTCCCAACTATATTGAAATCAATATGGAAGAGGACAAATTGGGCGACCGCGTATTTGCGGAGGCTAAAACCACAAAGGATTTCTATATGGCTCTAAGTATTGTAGCGGGCGACAAGATGAAGGAGAGAAATACCACCCTTGTGTTCATTGATGAGATACAAGCGTACGATCATCTTCTCACCCTTGTGAAGTTTTTGATGAAAGAGAGGCGGTTTACCTATATTGCCAGTGGATCACTGCTTGGAGTAACTTTGAAAAACACCCAATCGGTTCCTATCGGAAGTTTGGATATACAACATATGTATCCGATGGATTTTGAAGAGTTCCTTTATGCTAATGGCGTAGGGGCAGTGGCCATTGACGGTATGAGGGAGAGATTCAACAAGCACCAGGCATTGTCTGACACGATGCATGAGAAAGTGTTGGACCTATTCAAGAAATACTTATTGGTAGGTGGTCTGCCAAAAGCCGTTGAGACATTCGTGGAGAGTCGCAATGTCGTTGTATTCCGTTCCATTCAAAAAGAGGCTCACGATTTATACGGAGTTGATGCTTCTAAATATGAGGAAGAACGTAATCGAAAGTTGAAGATACGCCGTATCTTCGATATGATACCATCAAATCTTGAGAATGTAAAAAAAAGAGTGGTGATAAAGAAGATTGAGGATAAGAATTGGAAAAGAGCCGGCGATTATCTGGATGAATTCGACTACCTTATTTCTGCGGGTATAGCGTTAGAAGTAAAGGCCATCAGTACGCCAACATACCCATTGGTAAAGAATAGTGGCAAGAATCTGCTAAAGCTCTATCTCAATGATGTAGGCATCCTCTCAGGTATATTCTATCACAACAACATCAAGGCTGTTATGTCGGATATCAAGAGCATCGATCTCGGATCCGTTTATGAAACAGTCGTAGCACAAGAGTTGCGAGCCCACGGATATGACCTATACTATTATGACAATAAGAAAAACGGAGAAGTTGATTTTTTGATTGATGATGCCGACAATCTCTCAAACATTCCCATTGAAGTGAAATCCGGAAAAGATTATACGGTTCATAGTGCTTTGGATAAGTTTATCTCTAACGACGACTACAATATCAAGAAAGCCTATGTATTATCAAATGAGAGAGAGGTCTTTGTCAATAACGGCATTACCTATATCCCTATCTACTATATTATGTTTTTTCAAAATGTTTCCAATGTAGTAGAGGCGTTTCTCGACTAACCCCACTTGTTCATTAACCGGGCGAACTGTCCGGAAACTGAAACAGAAGGCGAGCGGGGCGTGGCAGGTCAGTGAACGGATATGCTCCGTTTTCGCCACTCCCGCACACCCATTCCCATTCTTCATCGCATACACATCATGGCCGGCACACTTCTCCGCTGGAGGGGGAGCAGTGTGCCGGTCATCGTTGTTTCCGCCCAAATTCAACGTCAATGACGTCAATGTAGGGCTTGCATATCGTCTGTTACCGGACTCTGTGACAATTTGTCCGCCCGTCCATATCTCGTCCATGGCCGGGCGAGGGACGTTCTAATATATGAAAACGGGCGGAATGATACAAAAAACGAGCGGCATGAGGACCGCTCGTTGGGAGATTAGAGGTTGGGGGAGGGGAGGTTAAAGAAGGGAGGGGAGGGACAGCAGGCGGGCGAGGTGCCACATGACGATGCCGGCTGAGACGGAGACGTTGAGGGAGTGCTTGGTGCCGTACTGGGGTATCTCGATGGCCATGTCGGCGGCATCGACAACGTCCTGGCGCACGCCCTTGACTTCGTTGCCGAGGATAATGGCGTAGCGGCGGCCGGGCTCGGGGGTGAAGCGGTCGAGGCTGACGCTGCCTTCTACCTGCTCGACGGCGGCGATGAGGTAGCCTTCGGCGCGGAGCCGGCGGACGGCGTCGAGGGTGTCGGCGGCGTAGGTCCAGGCTACGCTGTCTTCGGCGCCGAGGGCCGTCTTGTGGATTTCTACGGAGGGGGGAGTGGCGGTGATGCCGCAGAGGACGAGGCGCTCGAGGCGGAAGGCGTCGGCGGTGCGAAACATGGCGCCGACGTTGTGCAGACTGCGGATGTTGTCGAGCACGACGACGAGAGGCACCTTGGGGGCGGTGCGGAAGGTGGCGGCGTCGATGCGGTGGAGGTCTTCAACGGTGAGTTTGCGCATGGGCTGTATCCTATATTATACGTACTGTTTGGCTTCGCGCTGTCCGCGTAGCACGGCGAGGGCGTTGAGGGCGAGGGCCTGCATCTCGTCTTCGCCGGGGTAGATGTGGACGGGGGCGAGGAAACTGATGCGGCGGCGCAGGCGGGAGGTGATGTACTCGGAGTGGGCCATGCCGCCGGTGATGAGGATGGCATCGACGTCGCCGCAGAACACGGCGCCTTCGGCGGCGATACACTTGGCCGTCTGATAAATCATGGCGTCGATGAGCAGTTCGGCGGTTTTGTCGCCGGCTTCGATGTTGCTGATGATTTGCTGCACGTCTGTGGTTCCGAGGTGTGCTTTCAGTCCTGCCTGTCCGGCGATGCGCTTGAGCAGTTCTTCCTGTGTGTATTTCCCGCTGTAGCACAGGCGTATGAGGTCGGCCGGTGGCAGTGAGCCGGCGCGTTCGGGCGAGAAGGGCCCTTCGCCGTCCAGGCCGTTGTTGGCATCGACGGCGCGTCCTTTGCGGTGTGCGGCGATGGATATGCCGCCTCCGAGGTGGCAGATGATGAGGTTGAGGTCTTCGTAGTGCTGTCCGTTTTCGCGTGCGAAGCGCCGGCCTACGGCTTTCTGGTTGAGGGCGTGCCATACGGGGACGCGGGGCATAAGCGGCGAACCGCTGATGCGTGCCACGTCCTCCATCTCATCAACGACGACGGGGTCGGCGATGTAGGATTTGCAGCCGGGGATCTTCGAGGCCAGTTCGTAGGCGATGATGCAGCCCAGGTTGCAGACATGCTGGCGCTGGGCATGGTACATGTCGAGGCACATCTGGCGGTTCACCTCATAGACGCCGCCGCTGACGGGCTTGGCCAGTCCGCCACGGCCGATGATAGCGTCGAAGCGGCATTTGACGCCCATGCGGCGCAGTTCGTCCACCACCAGGTCGCGGCGAAAGTCCATCTGATCGACGATGCGGGGAAAGCGGTCCAGCTCTTCGATGGTGTGGCGTATGGAGCGCAGAAGGATGGGCTGCTCGTCTTCATAGACGGCTATCTTGGTGGAGGTCGATCCGGGGTTGATGACGAGGATGAGCATCGGTTTTATCTTTTGGGAGAGAGGGAGGGAGAGAGAAGACTGCTTATATTATACTCGTGCCGGGCATGGCGTCACGCGTGCCTGTTGAGGGTGAGTGCGGCCATGGCCATGCTGTTGTACTTGGTGTCGGCATCGTCGCCGCGCGAGGGGAGCACGACGGGGTGCGTTGTGCCGGCCATCATGCAGGCGTTGCGGAGGTGCATCATGCCGGTGATGGCCTTGTAGAACACGTTGCCGGCTTCGATGTCGGGAAAGATGAGGGCGTCGGCGCGTCCTTCCAGCGGCGATTCGATGCCCTTGGTGCGCAGGGCTTCGGCGTCGATGGCGGTGCGGAGGTCCAGCGGTCCGTCCACGAGGCATGGTCCGTAGTCGCCGCGCTGTGCCTCGGCGATGATGGCGGCATAGTCGGTGGTGTAGGGAAACTTGTCGCTGGCGGTCTCCGAGCAGTGGATGAGGGCGATGCGTGGGGTGTCGATGCCCATGGCGCGGCATGTACGTGCGGCCAGCGCCACCTGTACGCGGCGTTGCTGTGGTGTGGGGAAGGGGATGACGGCCACGTCGCAGCAGAGCAGGAGTTTGCCGTAGTCTGCCCACTCGGCCACGGCCTGATGGGTGAGCGTGCCGCCGGACGGCAGCAGGCCCTCCTGCTTGTCGAGGACGGCTCGGAGCATTGTGGCGGTGCCAATGAGTCCTTTCATGAGCACGTCGGCCCGGCCGTGGCTGACGGCGCTGACGGCCTGACGTGCGGCCTCGGCATCGTCGGCGGCGGGGATGAGGCTCACGCTGCCCTCGGGCAGGGGTCCGGCGGCGGCCACAGCGGCGGCCACGGCGTCGGTATGGCCAAAAAACTGTATCTCGGCAAAGCCGGCGCTCACGGCGCGGAGGGCGGCCTGAAGGGTGCCGGCGTCGCTGCCGCAGATGACGGCATAGCGGTAGCGGCGGCCCGTGGCGATGAGACGGGCGGGGATATCGGCCAGTGTGCGTATCATAGTATAGGGGAAGTGTGGGGGATGGAGGGGGGAAAGGGCAGAGGTTATCCCTGCTTGGCCGATATGGCCAGGGCGTACATGCGCATCTGCTTGACCATGGCCAGCAGACCGTTGCTGCGCGTGGGCGAGAGGTGGTCCGTCAGGCCGATGTCGGCGATGAAGTGGAGGTCGGCGTTGAGGATGTCGGCCGCGGTATGGCCGGAGAGCACGCGGATGAGGAGTGTGACGATGCCCTTGACGATGAGGGCGTCGCTCTCGGCGCGGAAGGTCAGGATGCCGTCTTTCTCGTCGCAGACCAGCCACACGCGACTCTGGCAGCCGTCGATGAGGTTCTGGTCCACCTTCTCGGCGGCGGGCAGCGGCGGCTGCGTCTCGCCCAGTTCGATGAGCAACTGGTAGCGGTCCATCCAGTCGTCCAGTTCGGTGAACTCGTCAATGATTTCTTGCTGTAATTCTTCTATGGTCATGGGAGCGTATTCTTATTTTGCAGGTGGTGTTCTTATAATCAAAAAAGGTGGTGTTCTTATAAAAGGGATGGAAAGGAAAGGAGAGGAGCGCAGGGGCGCACAGGGCGTTGGCATAAGGCTGCCGCCGCGTCGTCACATCTCTTCGGCGAGCATCTGGAGCAGCGTCTGGCCCACGAGGCGCAGGTTTTCCTTGGAGACGTTGGCGGGCGTGTCGTTGACGGTGTGCCATGTGGCGCCGAAGGTGCTGGCGGCGCCGTTGACGTGGGGCACGACATCGACGGTGGGTATGCCCGCCGTCTCGTTCATCGGCACATGGTCGTCGGTGACGTATCCGCCCTCTGTGCTGACGAAGAGGTTGGCGGCGCCGACGCCGGCGGCTGTCTCCCACAGGCGGACCATGACGGAGCGGGCGTAGCGCAGGCTGAAGCCTTCGTAGCAGAAGCGGGCGTCGTGGCCGCCGACCATGTCAAGGAGGATGCCGTAGCGTGCCTTATAACCCGTGCGGCGTGCCTCGCGACTCCAGTGCTGCGAGCCCAGGCACCAGTCGGAGCCGTCGTCGGGGGCCTCTCCCCAGTAGGGGGCGCCGTAGTCTTCGAGGTCGAAGCATACCAGGTCGACGCCCACCTGCGGCTTGAGTTCCTTCAGGCAGCGTGCCACTTCGAGGAGTACGGCCACGCCGGCGGCGCCGTCGTTGGCGGCCATGACGGGCTCGCGGTGGCGGCTGCTGTCGGGGTCGGCGTCGGCCCATGGACGGCTGTCCCAGTGGGCGGCGAGCACCACGCGCTCGGCGGCGTCGGCGTTGTAGCGCGCGATGATGTTGCGGCCGCGCCACGCCTTGCCGTCCCATGTGGTGGCGTCAAACGTTTGGTCTTCTACGCTCAGGCCGTAGGCGGCCATGCGGGCGGCGATATAGTCGGCACAGGCGGCGTGGGCGGACGTGCCGGGCACGCGGGGCCCCAGGTCGCACTGGCGGTTGACGTGCATCATGGCCGAGTCGGCGGCAAACTGCACCGGCGTGAGTTGCACCTGTGGCTCGGGGGCGCTGTCCTGCGCGGGGGTGGCCTTGCGGCAGCCGGCGAGGGCCATCGTCAGGGTGATGGAAAGGAGGGGAAGGAAAAGGCGACGTGTCATAGGTTTTCTGTATCGTATATAATAGGTATGTCGTACGCTATATGTCGTGCGGCGTTATTCGTTGAGGATGTCTGCGGCGTCGCTGTCGTTATCGTTGTCGTCGTCGTCGCTGTGCCGGCTCTGCTTGAGTCCGGCATACTGCACCCGGCTCATCACGCGGATGAAGTTTCCGGCCCACAGGCGTCTCAGATGCTTTGCCGTCAGGCCCTCGGCCATGAGGCGCTGGGTGAGGACGAGATAGTCGGCCGGCGTCTGCAGACCGATGACGCCGCCGTCGCCGTCGAAGTCGGAGCCTATGCCGACGTGGTCGATGCCGGCCACGTCGATCATGTGCATGATGTGGCGCACGGCGTCGTCGATGGTGGCCTCGCCGCTGTCGCTGAGGAAGCCGTGGTAGAAGGTGCACTGTGCCACGCCGCCGGCTGCCGCCAGCGTGCGCAGTTGGTCGTCGGTGAGGTTACGCGGGTGGTTGCAGAGGGCGCGTGCCGACGAGTGGGAGCAGACGACGGGCTGCGTGCTCAGCGCCACGGTGTCGTAGAAGGTCTCTTCGGAGGCGTGCGAGAGGTCCACCATCATCCCCACGCGGTTCATCTCGCTGACCACCTGACGTCCGAAGGCGCTCAGTCCGCCGTGCTCGCGGTTGGAGCGGCGTGCGGAGTCGCAGAGGTCGTTGTCGCCGTTGTGGCACAGGGTGAGATAGACCACGCCCTGGCGGCGGAAGCGGGCCACGTTGCTCAGGTCGCGGCCCAGAGCATAGCCGTTCTCGATGCCCATCATGATGGCCTTTTGGCCGGCGGCCTTGGCGCCGAACAGGTTTTTGGCGCTGTAGGCCAGGGTGACGCCGGCGGTGGCCTTCACCTGACTGCGTATCTGCTGCAGCAGGTTGTCGGCGCGCAGCGTGGCCTCGGCCAGCGCCTCGTCGCTGCGTTCGCCCTGCGGCAGGTAGGCCACCATGATGGCGGCATCCAGACCGCCGGCGGTCATGGTGTGCATATCGACGCGCACGTCGGGGTGGCGTGCGGCGAGGTTAGCGCCCCGGCCGTAGAACATGGGGGTGTCGCAGTGGGAGTCGAGGGTGTAGATGTCGCGGTGCAGGCGGCGCACGGTGCGAAAACTCTCACACTGTTCGACGAAATGTCTGAACAGGGGCGACATGGTGCGGTCGCCCTCAGTGGCGTAGCATTCGGGGTGCCACTGCACGCCGATGATGCTCTTGCGCTCGGTGCTCTCCATGGCTTCTGCCACGCCGTCGGCACTGCGTGCCGTGATGTGCAGGTGGGGTCCGGATTGGTCCACGGCCTGGTGGTGGAAGGAGTTGACGGCGAAGCGTTCGCCCATGAGGCGTGCGATGAGCGAGCCGGCCTCGGCGCTCACGCTGTGGGTCGAGACGTAGCGCGGGGCGTCCTGGCTGTGCTTCACCGTGGCGGCGTCGCCGAGGGCCACGCCGATGTCCTGGTGCACGCTGCCGCCCAGCGCCATGGCCAGCACCTGCATGCCGCGGCAGATGCCGAGGATGGGGATGTTGCGGTCGTAGGCCAGCCGCACCAGCAGGAGTTCGGCATAATCGCGCTCGGGCGTGATGGCATGGAGTTGGGGGATGGGATCCACGCCGGCAAAGAGGGGGTTGACGTCGCCGCCGCCCGAGAGCACGAGACCGTCGATACGGTCGAGCAGGGCGGTGAGCAGCACGCGGTTATCGGTGATGGGGATGATGAGGGGGATGCCGCCGGCCAGTTCGATGCTGCGGGTGTAGCCAAGGGCCAGTTCGTTACCCTTGCTGCCCATGTTGGCGGTGATGCCGATGATGGGGCGCGGCTGGTGGTTGGGAAACTGCGAAGTGATGGCCTTCACTTCGTCGTCTATATGAAATCTGTTGACAAACATGACGGGAAGAAAAGAGGTTCTATCATTGTCTCGGCCTATCGTCAAGCACATCTTTCGCCTCGTGATGCCCGGCCCTTCCCGCGGCATGATGTCGCGGGAAGGGATGCACGTTCACGAGGCGAAAGACGTTGGGGGAGTAAGGGGCCGTGGTGCAGATACGGGGCCGCTAAGGATTGTCGGAGGGGTTGTCGAAGCGGTAGCGGCGGCGTGGGTTGCGCGGAAACCACCCCTTGCGCACGCGCTCCTCCTGCTCAAACAGCTCCTTGATGGTCCAGAAGGACGAGAAGCCCACAATGCCACACAGCGCGCTCCAAAAGAGCGAAGCGATGAGCAGCGCCCCCACGGTGCATCCCAGACCTATCAGCAGAAACACCCACCACAGGCGAGTGCCGGTATAATATTCGGTCCACACCACGATGGGGTGGAACAGGCCGATGGTCAGGAAGGTGGCGATGCCCAGCAGCAGGCCTTCGTAGTGGAGCATGGGGTTAAGGGGCTGGTGGTTTGTTCTGTGACGGGTGGTGGGGAGGAGGAGGGGGTAGGGAGGGGAGGTGGGGGGATGGTGCGTCGCGCCTTGTCTGTGGCCTCAGCGTCAGGCCTTGCGTGCGGTGCGTTTTTTGGCCGTGGTGTTGGCTTCGGCGTCTTCGGGGTCGTCCACGAGGTGGTCGGGCTTGGCCAGCTTGCGGGCAAAGGCGCAGGCGGCAGCCATGTCGGCATCGTCGGCGCTGTCGGGGAAGAGGATGGGCACCTGGCGCGAAAAACTCTGTTCGAGCGAGATGAGCGTCTCGGTGGAGATGACGCCGTCGATTTCCTGGATGCGGTTGTTGAGCAGTTCCATCAGGTGCTCATTGTCGCGCGAGTAGAGTTTGACGAGCATGGTGTAGTTGCCCGTGGTGAAGTGACACTCCACGATTTCGGGAATCTTGAGCAGTTTGGCTGCCGTCTCCTTGTACATCGAGCCGCGCTCCAGGGTGATGCCCACGTAGGTGCATGTGCTGTAGCCGATGGCGCGGGGGTTGACGTTATATCCCGAGCCGGTGATGATGCCGGCTTCGGTGAGGCGCTGCACGCGTTGATGAATGGCAGCGCGCGACACGCCGCAAACCTCGGCCACGTCCTTGAAGGGCACGCGGGCATCCACGGAGATAATCTGAAGGATTTTCAAATCCAGTTTGTCTACTTTCTTCATGATTTGTTTTGCTTATTGAAGGCAAAGATAGTACTTGACTTGCGATGGGCCAAAATTTTTAAGATTTTTAGTGACAAATCCAAGCATGACGGCCCGTTTTTCCT
>JALEZQ010000091.1 GCA_022772475.1 Bacteroidales bacterium
TTGCGGGCAAGTTGTTCGACACTGCGGGCTCCGACGAGGACGGATGTGACGGCATCGTGGCCGAGCACCCAGCGCAGGGCTTTCTCGGCAAGGGTGCGCCCCTCAGCAAGGGCTTCGGCATTCCATGCCTGAAGTTGGGCCAGCAGTTCGGGAGTGAGCATGTCTGCCCGCAGCGAGCCCTGACGCGCCATGCGGCTGTCGGCGGGAATGCCGTACAGATAGCGGTCGGTGAGCAACCCCTGGGCCAGCGGTGAGAAGGAGATGAAGCCCAGTCCGGCCTCGGCGCACAGGGCGGTGATGCCATCGGTTTCCGGACTGCGGTCGATCATATTAAGGCGGCCTTGATAAATGATGGCGGGGGCATCGCGCTCTGCCAGATAGCGGATGGCAAAGCGGGTGGCCTCTAACGGCCAGCGTGAGATGCCGATGTAGAGGGCCTTGCCCTGACGGACAATATCGACCAAGGCCTGAAGGGTCTCCTCGAGCGGCGTCTCGGGGTCGTAGCGATGGGTGTAGAAGAGGTCCACATAGTCGAGCCCCATGCGCTTCAGACTTTGGTCCAGACTGGCCATCAGCGACTTGCGCGACCCCCAATTGCCGTAAGGTCCGGGCCACATCACATAGCCGGCCTTGGTACTGATGAAGAGTTCGTCGCGATAGGGGGCGAAATCGGTGTGGAGCAGGCGGCCTATCGTTTCCTCGGCGGCTCCGGGAGGCGGGCCGTAGTTGTTGGCCAGGTCGAAATGGGTGATGCCATGGTCAAAGGCATAACGGCAGACAGCCCTACATTGGTCAAAGGGCACTTCGGAACCAAAATTTTGCCAAAGCCCCAGACTTACCTTGGGCAGCATGACGCCACTGCGCCCACAGCGGGCATAGGCCATGCCGTTATCATAGCGATCAGAGGCGGGGAGGTATTCGTTCATCGTGCAGAGGGTATTGATACGGCCACAAAGATAATCAGAGCACACCATGTGGGAGCAGTGTGCGTGGAAAAAGCGGACATCATGCCGTTGAGAGAAAAGATGGGCATTGGGGGAAGAGGCAATCCCATTTTTTTGTCGTAACTTTGCGTGGTTAATTGCGCCGCTCATTCGCCGGCACAACGCACAACAGGCGGTCCGCCATCTCTTCGGAGAGCATGGTCAACGACTTTCCAAAGAGCACATGAGGCTGCTCACCCAGACTATCACGTTTCAACCTACGACATCATGAACCTTCTCAAGAGCTCCATTCTCACCACCGCTCTGCTTGCGGCGTCATTGTCTTACGCCCAAGAGCCTATAACGTTCAACCGCTATTTCTCCGACAACACGCTGCGGTTAGACTACATCTTCTCGGGCAACCACGACGAGCAACACATTGCCGTGGATGAACTGTGTCGGACGGCGGGTTGGGCCGGGCGTCACACGCGATTGGACAGTCTGCCGCTGCAGGGCAACGGCACGCTGGTAATGACGGACCGCAAGTCGGGACGCGTCATCTACCGCCACTCATTCTCCACGCTGTTCCAAGAATGGATAGGCACGGAAGAGGCCACGCGCACCACAAAGGCATTCGAGAACGTATTTCTCGCCCCGATGCCTATCGACAGTGCCGATGTTGAGGTGAAGCTCTATGACATGCGCGGTCGCCTCCTTACGCAGTTGAGGCACCCCGTAGCACCGAAGGACATCCTGCTGCGCCCCATCCGCAAGGCGGCGGCACCGCACCGCATGATGCGCCAGAGCAAGCGCCCCGACGCCATCGACGTGGCCATCGTGGCCGAAGGCTATACGGCGGCAGAGATGGACACGTTCTATGCCCATGCCGAGGAGGCCTGCCGCGCGCTCTTCGCCTCGAAACCCTTTGCACGCTATGCCGACGCCTTCAACGTGGTGGCCGTGGCGCTGCCCTCGGCCGAGTCGGGCGTGAGCATTCCGCATAAAAACCTTTGGCTCAACACGCCGCTGAGTTCACACTTCGACACGTTCTACTCGGAACGCTACCTCACCACGTTGCGTCTGCGCGACCTGCACAATGCGCTGGCAGGCATTCCCTACGAGCACATCATCATCCTGGCCAACACGGACAACTATGGCGGCGGCGGCATCTACAATTCCTATACGCTGACCACGGCGCGCCATGCCAGTTTCCGTCCGGTCGTAGTGCACGAGTTTGGCCACAGTTTTGCCGGTCTGGCGGACGAATACTACTACGACGACCAGTATGAACAGATGTACGTCCCGGAGCGCGAGCCGTGGGAGCAGAACATCACGACGCTGAAAGATTTCTCGAAGAAATGGGCCGACATGCTGCCCAAGAAGACCAAGATTCCCACCGAGCCCGACGCGAAGCACCCGGACCGCATCGGCGTTTACGAAGGCGCCGGCTACCGCTCGAAAGGGGCCTACCGTGCCTTCCTTGACTGCCGCATGAAGACCAATGCAGCGCCCGACTTCTGCCCCGTATGCTGCCGGGCCATAGAGCGCCTTATCCGCTTCTACCTTGACGAAGATTGAGAGCAGCGGCCCACTACCCTATCATTGCTAACGCATATTATACTACGTACTGATGCCAACCAAGAAAACATCGAATACATCGAAAACATCGAGCACCTCAAAACCTCGCGCCAAGGCAGCGGCCGGCAAAGGCGTGGATAAGAAGGACGCACCCAAGCTCTCGCTTAAGGAGCACATACGAATGCTCTACGGCGGCGAAAGCCTGCGCTTCATCATAGGCCTACTTCTACTCGTCGTGGCCTTCTTCATGCTTCTTTCCTTCGGTTCCCATTTCTTCACGGGACATGCCGAACAAAGCGCCATGGAGGCCGGCAGCAGCGTGACGGCGGCCAACTATGGCGGCGTGCTCGGAGCCTATACCGCCCATTTCTTCATGGACGAATGCTTCGGCGTCGGCGCCTTCTTCGTCCCCCTCTTTATCATCCTGCTCAGCGTCAAACTGATGCGGGTGTATAAGGTGCGTCTGTGGAAGTATTTCATCCACTTCACCCTGCTGATGGTATGGCTGTCGGTCACTCTGGCGTTGCTGCAACACTCGTTCGACCTGGGCAGCGGCCTGAGTTTCAAACTCGGCGGTATGCACGGTTTCAACGTCAGCCAGCAGATGATGCAGGGTATCGGCACATTGCCCGCCTATGTGGCCATCGTGGTATGTGCCCTGCTGTATCTTATCTACCTCAGCAAGAAGACCATCGAGGTGCTACGCAAACTGATGAAGCCCCAAGAACTGGTGCAGGGCCGTCTGCCGGGCTGGCCTTTCCACCGCAAGAAAAAAGAGGCTGAGGAAGAGACAGACGAGAATGACGAAGCCATATACACTATCGAAGGAGGCGTTGTGGATGAAGACACGACAGACGCCGAGCATAAAGACGACACCAACACTGAAGGCTATACAGAGGATTACACCGTAAGTCTGGACTTCTCGACCAACACCGAAACGGAAGAGGCTCCGCAGATGGACCTTGTGCCTAACGCCGGAGAAACGACGACGACGTTCTCCGTAGAGACGGGCGCCGCAGAAGAGGCCGCCGCGGGCACGCCGGCATCCGGCACAGAGCAGAACGCCCCCGTCAACCCCGAAGACCTGCCGCCCTACGACCCCTGCCTGGATTTGGAAAACTATACCAAGCCGGACGTTGCCCTTCTCAAACAGTATGACGACGCCAGCCCGTCCATCGACATGGCCGAGCAGAACGCCAACAAGGACCGCATTATCACCGTACTGGGCAACTTCGGCGTACAGCTGACGAGCATCAAGGCCACCATCGGCCCCACCATCACGCTGTACGAGATCACCCTCGCGCCCGGCGTGAAGATCAGCAAGGTGCGCGGTCTGGAGGACGACATCGCCCTCAGCCTCTCCGCCCTCGGCATACGCATCATCGCCCCCATCCCCGGTAAGGGCACGGTGGGCATTGAGGTGCCGAACAAGAAACCGCGCATCGTGTCGATGGAGAGCATCATCAACACGAAGAAATTCCAAGAGAGCACCTTCGAACTGCCCATCGCCCTGGGTAAGACCATCACCAACGAGGTCTTCATGGTCGATTTGGCCAAGATGCCCCACCTGCTCGTCGCCGGTGCCACCGGTCAGGGTAAGTCCGTCGGCCTGAACGCCATCATCACCTCGCTGCTGTACAAGAAGCACCCCGCCGAACTCAAACTGGTCATGGTCGACCCGAAGAAGGTGGAGTTCAGCGTCTATTCCCCCATCGAGAAGCACTTCCTGGCCAAGATTGAGGGCGAGGACGACCCCATCATCACCGACGTGACCAAGGTGGTACAGACGCTCAAGAGCCTCTGCGCCATGATGGACCACCGCTACGACCTGCTGAAGAAGGCCAAGGTGAGAAATATCAAGGAGTACAACACCAAGTTCAAGCAGCGTGTGCTCTCGCCGCTCGACGGCCACGAGTTCATGCCCTATATCGTCGTCATCATCGACGAGTTTGGCGACCTCATCATGACCGCCGGCAAGGAGGTGGAACTGCCCATCGCACGCATCGCCCAGCTCGCCCGCGCCGTCGGCATGCACATGATTATCGCCACACAGCGCCCGACGACCAACATCATCACGGGCACCATCAAGGCCAACTTCCCCGCCCGTATGGCCTTCAAGGTGATGTCGCGCATCGACAGCCAGACCATCCTCGACCGCACCGGCGCCAACCAGCTTGTGGGCAAGGGCGACATGCTCTTCCTTGCCGGCAACGACCCCGTGCGTGTGCAGTGCGCCTTTGTCGATACGCCCGAGGTGGAGAGCATATGTACGGAGATTTCCCGCCAGCAAGCCTACCCCACGGCCTTCATCCTGCCCGAAGTGGCCGACGATGCCGGCGCCTCGGGCAAAGGCTCGGGCGCAGCAGAGCCCGAGACCATCGACCCGATGTTTGAGGAGGCTGCCCGTCTCATCGTGGTGCACCAGAGCGGTTCGACGTCGCTCATCCAGCGCAAGTTCTCTATCGGCTACAACCGCGCAGGCCGCCTGATGGACCAGATGGAGCGCGCCGGCATCGTGGGCCCGACACGCGGTGCAAAGCCCCGCGAAGTATATGTCGCCGACGAGAACGCGCTCGACAGTATCTTGGCCGGCCTCGGCGACCGCCTGTAAGGCCATACCGTTCATTCCCAAATCTATTCGTATCATGAAAATAGTTCGCACCTTAGCCATTGCCATCATCCTGACGTTGGGCCACGGCCTCACATCGGCACAGACGACGGCACGTTCCATCCTCGACCAGACCAGCGCCAAACTGCAGCAGGCCGGCGGTCTGGAAGCCCGCTTTGAGGCTACGGCCTGTCACGGCACCACCGAAACAGGGACCACAACGGGCACCATCTATGTGTCGGGCAACCGCTTCAAGATTGTCGCCCCCAACCTCACCACCTGGTACGACGGACAGACGCAGTGGAGCCTCAATAAGGAGAATCAGGAAGTGTATGTCAGCCACCCCTCTGCCGAAGAACTGCAGAGCATGAACCCCTACAGTTTCATCAACCTGTATAAGACGGGCTACACGCAGAGCCTGACCGCCATGGACTACAACGGCAAAAACTGCCACCTCGTTCACCTGAAAGCACAGAAGGCTTCGCAGAGTATCAACGAACTGCGCCTTATCATCGACAAGACCACGCTGATGCCGCTCAACATCCGCCTGCGCAACAACAAAGGCGACTGGTACAGAGTGCGTATCCACAGCGTCACGACACGTGCAGCCTGGCCCGCCGCCTTCTTCACCTACAGCCAGGCCGAGCACCCCGACGTAGAAGTCATTGACATTCGATAACGACACGGCAGGCCCGACGCTTGCCGCCACCATTTCACCCTAAACACCCCACACCTCACATTTAATCTCATCCCCACACCATGAACCCCATTAAATGCCTCATCATCGGCTCCGGCCCCGCCGGCTACACCGCCGCCATCTATGCTTCACGCGCCGGCCTCGCCCCCGTTGTCCTTGAAGGACTGCAACCCGGCGGCCAACTGACCACCACCACAGAGGTGGAAAACTTCCCCGGCTATCCCGAGGGCATTGATGCCCGCGATATGATGGACGACATCCGCCGTCAGGCCGAGCGCTTCGGTGCCGACATCCGCCCCGTGGCCGTCACCGCCGTCGATTTCTCGGCCTCGCCCTACGCTGTCACGCTCGACGACGGCAGCACGCTCACGGCGCTCTCTGTCATCATTGCCACCGGCGCCTCGGCCAAGTATCTCGGCCTTCCCGCCGAAGAGACCTACCGCGGCACCGGCGTCAGCGCCTGCGCCACATGCGACGGCTTCTTCTACCGGAAGAAGACGGTGGCCGTCGTGGGCGGTGGCGACACGGCCTGCGAGGAAGCCTCTTATCTGGCCGGCCTCGCCGCAAAGGTTTACCTCATCGTCCGCAAACCCTTCCTGCGTGCCTCGAAGGCCATGCAGGAGCGCGTGCTGAGCAACCCCAAGATTGAGGTGCGCTTCGAGACGAACGTCACCGACCTGCAGGGCGACGGCGGCGTAGAGAGCGCCACCATCGTCTTCAAGCAGGGCACGCCCGAAGAGCAGGTTTCTACGCTGCCCATCGACGGCCTGTTCCTGGCCATCGGCCACACGCCCAACAGCCTGCTGTTCCGCCCATGGATTAAGACCGATGAGGCGGGCTACATCATCACCGAAGGCAGCGGCACCACCACCAACGTGCCGGGCATCTTTGCCGCCGGCGACGTGGCCGACCCCTTCTTCAAGCAGGCCATCACCGCAGCCGCCTCGGGCTGCAAGGCCGCCATACAAGCCGAGAAGTACCTGATGACGCTCTGACGCCTCGCGCTGAACGCATCATCTTTCCACAAGAGAATCTCCTATGCTCCCCACGGCATCTGCCATGGCGAGCATAGGAGATTCTCTTGTTGTACAACCAACTCTACCGGGTACAGCCCATTAATCAGTCGAGCATGACGAAGGCTGCCCAGCAGAACGGGTCGGGATATTGGGCACGGATAATGGCCTTGGCGCGGTCAAAGGCCTTGTGCTTATTCCAACGGCAGGCGGCCGAAGCCAACTGGTTGTAGAAGGTCTTCATAAACTCGCAGGCTACGGCATCGCGCACTTTCCATAGTGTCAAGACCATGGTGCCGACGCCGGCTTTCTTGAATGCGCGTTGCAGTCCGTAGAGTCCTTCCGAAGTGGCCTGTCCTTGGGCGGACTGGCAGGCGGAGAGCACCACCATATCTGTGCCGCTGAGGTCCAGACGTGCCACCTCTGATCCGGTCAAGATGCCGTCCTGCACACCCTCGGGCACTTCGCGGCCGCACCACACGGTGTTCGCTCCCGAGAGGATGAGGCCGGACAGCGACAGGGCGTCGGTATAGCCTTTGAGATAGTCAACCGAGGCGGCTCGGGCGGGGGTATAGTAGAATCCGTGGGTGGCTATCTGGAGCACGCGGGGCGAGTGGCCGTGCATGCTGAGGAACGACTCCTCGGTGCCGTTCTTGTCCATGCGGCACTGCACCTGCCATCTGTTGGCACGCAGGATGGAATCGATGGCCATCACCTCGACACGTGTGCCGGGCAGGGGGTAAAGGGAATCGCCGCGCACATCGGCGCCGCGCATTACCAGCAGGTTGGAGACGTCATACTGCTTGGCCTGCGCCACCATCGTTTCGGCCTGCAGGTCGTACTGCAATCCGCCATACAGCACGGCGGAGGCACCGTCGGCCGAGAGCGTCGGCGCATAGGTGCGGACCAGTTCGCGGGTGGACGACAGGCGGACAAACTTGTAGTGATCGCCCAAGAGACTGCCGTCGGGAAGGGGCAGCGATTCGAGAGCCACCTCAAAGAGCAACTGTGAGGGCACATAGTAAACCGTCGAACCTTCGGCCACGTATTTCTTCAGCGGCTCCCAGAGTATGTTGAGCACGTCGGGTGCATAGTCTTGGTCGTAGTACATGTCGGGGCGGACAATGCCGAGCAAGTCGATTTGCCGTTCGGCAAAGAGGTGTTTGAGCAGGGGGTAGTCGTCCTTCTTGCGGATGATATAGGCGGCATACTGCCGGCCCTGCGTCTTCGACACATAGTCGGTGAAGTCGATTAGCACCTCTTTCTTCTTGAGCGCCTGCTTGACCGCGGCATAGTCGATGTCCATAAAGCCTGTCTGGTCGGCAAAACTGAGGCAGCGTTCGGCCAGATGGGCAGCCAACTGATCGGCCGTGCGGTTCAGTTCCAACAGACTGTCGGCATAGAGTGCATAGTTACGCTCCCAGTCCTGTATCTGCTTCTTCATCAGCGACAGACGCAAATAGTCGGCCACGTCTTGGTCTGTTCCTTCGCGCCGCACCACGTCGGCCAGCGAGCATTCCGACTCGAGCAGGAAGGCTTTCGACATGATGAGGGCGTCGTAGCAACTGACGGTAAAGGGCGTCTGGCATCTGTCGGCCTTGATGGCATAGGGCGTCATGTTGGCGAGCAACGGCGACAGCGGCGACCATAAGGCCTCGCGCTCGTCGGCCGTCATGTAGGGGCTCTGCGTCTTGAGTATCCGGCGCAAGCCGAGCATGGCCTCGGTATAAATCTGGCAGCCGCTGTCCAGATGACCGATAAAGCCTTTGACGTTGGCTAGGTAGGTCAGGGCATGTACATACGTCAGACTCTGCTCGCCATACAGTAGACCAATCTGTTCGGCATATAGGCGGTAAAGCCTTTCGGCCTCATCAATATGGCCCAACTTATACTCCGTGCCCGCCCTAAGCGGAAGAATCCTCACTCTGTTATCTTCGCTCTGCGGATACTTGACGGCAAGGATGCTGTCGGCCGTCTTGTAGTCGGCCAAGGCCAACTGATAATTGCCCAGATTCTGTCGGCAGAGCGCACGCATCACATACATCTGGCTCTTCAGTCTGGGCTCTTGACACAGGTCCACACCGATGAAGACGGAGTCTAAGTACAGTTCACAATGCGTGCTGTCTCCTTTCTCTGCATAAACAACGGCAACATCGTGATACCCCAAATAATACTGCGAATCATTAACGGGTGTATGCCGTTTATGTTCATCCAGCGCCTTTTGGGCATAGCGGATGGCATCGTCATAACGCCCTACACTTTTATAGCAATCTCTGAGATCACTGTAAAGCACATAATGACTGCCGTAGGGGCCAAAAACATCCGACCGGTCCGTCAGCGCTACGGCTTTCTTGTACCATCCTTCGGCTGCCGAAAA
>JALEZQ010000024.1 GCA_022772475.1 Bacteroidales bacterium
ATGTTTCAGATGGTACGATAGCACCGTCAGTTACGCAATGAATATTATCAAACATAAATTAAAATGAAACATACGCCTGCTGTTATATGCGGGCGTATGCCATTTATAAATGAATATGATGAGAGTCGTCTACTTGAAACCGGTCAGCATCCCGATACCTTCCGTAACTACCTCAAAATTTGGCACACTGACTGTCTGTCTGTTCCTGACTTACTATACACTCCTGTGCTACATGCCCTGAAAGGATAGACACTTATGTCGCAGCCATACGGATTCAATGGACACCATCGCGAACGACGTACTGCGTTTGTGGTCACAAACAGATAGAGGCCGTCCCATAGATGAGTGGGACGACCTCTATCTGAATAGTGCTCAGTGTGTTGATTTACCAAAGGGCTTTTTCCTCAATGATGTTGCCGTCGAGGTGACGCAGGCGCAGGATGCCGTCATCGAGGGTGGCGAAGGTGGGCGGATTGCCGCCCTTGGGGAAGGTAGGCGAACCGCAGTTGCATACCGCCGGGCGGTTGTCGGCGGCGGCGGTGATGTGCGGCAGATGGGTGTGACCGTAGAGGAACAGGTCGATGGCGGGCGCAGCGGGCATGTTGTCGGGGTTGAACACATGGCCGTGGGTGAGGAAGATGCGGTGCTTGCCGTCGCAGACCAGGGCATAGGTGCCCATGATGGGGAAGGGGAGGAGCATCTGGTCAACCTCGCTGTCGCAGTTGCCGCGGACGGCCACGATGTGGGGGGCGAGGGGCTTCAGGCGTTCCACCACGCCGGGGGCATCCAGTCCGTCGGGCAGACCATTGCGCGGTCCATAGTTGAGGATGTCGCCGAGCAGGAGCAGCATGTCGTATGCCTGTTCATGAAAGAAAGGCAGGACGGCGTCGAGCGCAGGGACAGAACCGTGTATGTCGGAGAGAATGAGAAATTTCATGGGCGTTCAGCATTCGTCAGAATAGATGGTGGGGCGCAGGTGGCGGCAGTTGTACGACGAGGCCATCACCTCGCCATAGGCGCCGGCCGAGCGGAAGGCGATAAGGTCGCCGCGCTGCGTCAGGGGCAGCACTTCGCCCTTGGCAAAGACGTCGCTGCTCTCGCAGATGGGGCCTACCACATCGTAGGTTGCCGTCGTCTGTTCGCCGCGCTCTTCGGCGGAGAGGTTTTGAATGGCGTGATGCGAGCCGTACATGGCCGGGCGGATGAGTTCGGTGAAGCCGGCATCGACGATGACGAACTGCTTGGCATGGCCCTGCTTGACGTAGATGGTGCGGGCAATGAGGGTGCCACATTGCGCCACGATGGAGCGTCCGGGCTCAAAGTGCACCTCTTGGCCTTGGCGTACCTTCAGGTGCTTGGCGATGCGGCCAATCCATTCGTTGAACGCAGGGATGGGGTTGGCATCGGGCGTGTCGTAGTCGATGCCCAGGCCGCCACCCAGATTGATGGTGGGCGTCGAGATGCCGTGGGCTTCGAGCATGGTCTGTATCTCGTCCACGCGCCGGCAGAGCGTCTCATAGACCTCAAGGTCAAGAATCTGACTGCCGATATGGAAGTGGAGGCCGCAGTAGCGCACATTGGCCATGGCCTGAGCACTCTCGATGCAGGACAGCAAGTCCTCAATGGCGATGCCAAACTTATTCTCGTTCAGACCGGTCGTAATCTTGGCATGGGTATGGGCATCGACGTTGGGGTTGACGCGGAAGGCCACGGGGGCTACGACGCCCATCTCGGCGGCAAGTTCGTTGATGACCTCCAGTTCGGCCAGACTTTCCACATTGAAGCGGCTGATGCCGGCCTTGAGCGAGGCGCGAATCTCGTCGTCCGTCTTGCCTACGCCGGCAAAGACGATGCGGTCGGCAGGGAAGCCGCAGGCCACGGCCTGCTCTACCTCGCCACCACTGACACAGTCGGCACCGAGGCCGGCCTGCGAGAGGCACTCGAGGATGCGCGGATTGGCATTGGCCTTGATGGCATAGTGGACGTGGAAATGAGGGTAGGGGGCAAGGGCCGCCTTCAGACTATCGATGGTGCGCCGGAGCAACGCCATGTCGTAGTAGTAGCAGGGCGTGGCGGCCTGTGTGAATCGTTGTATAGGAAAGGACATGGGTAGGGTTATGAAGGGATATACTATAAGTGAGCAAGATGATGGAAAACACGGGCAATGCGGCAGTTCATCCCGTGACGCTCTCGCCTGAGAAACAGGAAGCGATGAGCGGGGGGATTGCTCCGTATTGTCCGTGTTTTTCATAGTTGACGAAGGGGCGGACGCTCATCCGACGGCTTCGCGGTGGTTGTGCTTGATGGGGGCTGCGTTAGTGGCAGTTTCGTCAGTTGGCAGCCTTGAAGAGGTGTGCAGAGAGAGCACAGAGGGCCTTGGCCTTGTCTTCCTCGCGGATGAGGAAGGAGATATTGTGGTTACTGCCGCCGTAGGAAATCATACGGACAGGCACCTCGCTCAGAGCATCGGTGGCGATGGTCTCAAAGCCCACATTGCTCCAGCGCAGGTCGCCGACGACGCAGATGATGCACATGTTTTCATCGACCTCGACGGTGCCGTACTGCTTGAGTTTCTCGACGATGGCGGCCAGATGGCTGGTGTCGTCGATGCTGAGCGATACGCCCACTTCGGAGGTGGTCACCATGTCGATGCTGGTGTTGTAGGTCTCGAAAATTTCAAACACCTTGCGCAGGAAGCCCGTAGCCAGCAGCATACGCGACGACACAATCTTAATGGCCGTGATATTGTCCTTGGCGGCCACGGCCTTGATGCTGCCCAACTGCATATCGTTGTTGATGAGCGTGCCGGGAGCCGAGGGGCACATGGTGTTGAGCAGACGCACGGGGACACCGGCATAGCGGGCGGGCTGGATGCAGGTGGGGTGGAGAATCTTCGCACCGAAGTAGGCCAGTTCGGCGGCCTCTTCAAAGTTGAGCTGACGGACGGGCGTCGTGTTATCGACCACGCGGGGGTCGTTGTTGTGCATGCCGTCGATGTCGGTCCAAATCTGGATTTCCTCACAGCGGAGGACGGCGCCAATGAGGCAGGCGGTGTAGTCGCTGCCGCCGCGCTGGAGGTTGTCGATGTGGTTGCTGCTGTTCATGCAGATGAAGCCCTGCGTGATGTAGAGGTCGTAGTCGGGGTTGGCCTTAAGGATTTCCTTCAGTTTGGTACCGATGAAGGCCATATCGGGCTCGCCATTCTCGGCGATGCGCATGAAGTCGAGGGCGGGGATGAGCATGGTCTTGACGCCCTGCTCGCACAGGTAGTTGGTCACCATGTTGGTGCTCATGATTTCGCCGTGCGAGAGGATAGCCTTGCCTACGTTGTCGTCGAAGGGCACGCTGGTATAGTCGTGCAGGGCCTGAAACTGTTCCTCGAGGAAGGCGCGCGTCTTGTCGATGGTTTCCTGCTTGCTATAGAGGTTGGGCAGGTGGTCCATATACTTGGCACGCAGTTTGCCGATGACGCTGTTGGCGGCCTCGACATTGCGTTTCTTGAAGTAGTCGGCAATTTCGACGAGCGAGTTTGTCGTCCCCGACATGGCGGAGAGGACAACGATATTCTTCTTCTCTGCGGTGATGAGTTGGGCCACCTCTTTCATTCGCTGAGGTGAGCCTACGGAAGTTCCACCAAATTTCTGAACTTTCATGGTATGCTGTTATTGGGTGTAATGATTAGATATCTATGTGTCGTGGGGCTATTCCCAAGTCAATGCGTCGGCATGGGGGGCGTTATCTTTTCCTTCTTCCTCGTGGTCTGCCGGGGCTGTCAGCAGTTGCGGGTCTTCCGCAGAGGAATCGCTGAGCCGCCCTTCGTGAAGCGTATATACGATGCCCGGAAACTGTTGGAGCAGTTGGTTGTTGTGCGTGACGGTGATGACGGTGGCGCCCCGTTCGGCCTCATGGCGCAGGAGGGACATGATAAAGTTGGCGTTTTCGCTGTCGAGGTTGGCTGTGGGCTCGTCGGCGAGGATAATCTTTGGATTGCCGGCCAAGGCGCGGGCTATGCAGATGCGCTGCTGTTCGCCACCGGAGAGCTGGTGCGGCCAAGCGTCGGCGCGCGATTCCATGCCCACAAGCGTGAGCAGTTCGCCGATACGCGCCTGCCGTTGCGCCTTCTTTCTCCACCCTATGGCGCGGAGAACGAAGTCGAGATTGTCATAGACGGTACGCTCGGTGAGCAGGCGGAAGTCCTGAAAGACGATGCCTATCTGGCGGCGCAGCAGGGGCAGATGGCGCGATTTCAGACGGTAGAGGTCGAAGTCGAGAACCCGGGCTTCGCCTTGTCCGGAGGGGACGGCTTCTCCATAGATGATTTTGAGGAGCGAACTCTTTCCGGCTCCCACAACGCCGGTGAGGTAGATAAACTCGCCCTCGTCGGCATGGAAATCTATGTCGTGGAGGATGGTCTTGTCCTCCACGCTCAAATGGACATTTTTGAGAGAGATGCGCACAGCGTAAGAATGTTGGGAATGGTTGTGAACGGGGAATGGTAAAATGAACCTATGCTTCTGTAGGCCGCAGGGCTCAGTCGAGTTTCAGCACAGCGAGGAAGGCTTTCTGCGGCACTTGCACATTGCCGATTTCCTTCATGCGCTTCTTGCCGCGCTTCTGCTTCTCAAGGAGTTTGCGCTTACGGCTGACGTCGCCGCCATAACACTTGGCGGTCACGTCCTTGCGTACCTGCTTGACCGTCTCGCGGGCAATGATTTTGGCGCCGATGGCGGCCTGTATGGCGATGTCAAACTGCTGGCGGGGGAGCAACTCCTTCAGTTTTTCGCACATACGGCGGCCGAAGGTGACGCTGTTATCGACGTGGGTAAGGGTAGAAAGGGCATCGACGGGCTCGCCGTTGAGCAGAATGTCGAGCTTCACTAAGCGCGAGGGGCGGAAACCGATGGGATGATAGTCGAACGAGGCATAGCCCTTCGAGAGGCTCTTCAGTTTGTCATAAAAGTCGATGACTATCTCGGCCAGCGGCATGTCGTAGTAGAGTTCGACACGGTCGCCGGAGACATACTCCTGCTTGACCAGTTCGCCGCGCTTGCCGAGGCACAGCGTCATGATGTGACCGATGTAATCGCTCTTGGTGATGATGGAGGCGCGGATATAAGGCTCCTCGATGTGGTCAATCTCCGTGGCGTCGGGCATACCGGCGGGGTTGTGCACGTCGAGCATCGTGCCGTGCTTGTCGAACACATGGTAACTTACGTTGGGCACGGTGGTGATGACGTTCATATTGAACTCGCGGTCCAGACGCTCCTGCACAATTTCCATGTGGAGCAGACCGAGGAAGCCGCAGCGGAAACCAAAGCCGAGGGCTACGGACGATTCGGGCTGAAACGACAGCGAGGCATCGTTGAGCTGGAGTTTCTCCAGGCTGGCTCGCAGTTGCTCAAAGTCTTCCGTCTCGATGGGATAGACGCCGGCGAAGACCATGGGTTTGACTTCCTCAAAGCCCGATATGGCACTGTCGCAGGGCTGGAGGGTGTGCGTGATGGTGTCGCCGACCTTCACTTCCGTAGCGGTCTTGATGCCGCTGACGATGTAGCCCACGTCGCCGCAGTGGAGCGACTGCCGGGGCGAGAGGTCCATCTTGAGGACGCCCACCTCGTCGGCATTGTAGCGCTTCTGCGTGTTGACGAAGAGGACGTCGTCGCCCTTGGCGATCGAGCCGTTGACAATCTTGAAGTAGGCAATGATGCCGCGGAAGGGGTTGAACACGGAGTCGAAGATCAACGCCTGGAGCGGCGCATTCTCGTCGCCAACGGGAGCGGGAATGCGCTGCACCACGGCGCGGAGGATGTCGTCCACGCCCTGTCCCGTCTTGCCGGAAGCACGGATGATGTCTTCTCGTTTGCACCCCAGCAGTTCGATGATTTCGTCCTCTACCTCCTCGGGCATGGAGTTGGGCATGTCGCATTTGTTGAGCACGGGGATGATTTCCAGGTTGTGCTCGATGGCCATATAGAGATTGGAGATGGTCTGAGCCTGCACGCCCTGGGTGCTATCGACGACAAGCAGGCACCCCTCGCAGGCCGCAATGCTTCGCGACACCTCATAGGCGAAATCGACGTGTCCCGGCGTGTCAATGAGGTTGAGTTTGTAGTGCTCGCCGTCAAGGGTGTAGTCCATCTGTATGGCGTGACTCTTGATGGTGATGCCGCGCTCGCGCTCCAGGTCCATGTCATCGAGCATTTGTCCCTCGGTCACCTGTATGGTCTGCGTGGTTTCGAGGAGGCGGTCGGCCAGGGTACTTTTACCATGGTCAATGTGGGCGATGATGCAAAAGTTACGAATGTGCTTCACAAGAAGGGTAGGGTATGTGGCGAGGCAACCGGCATAATGCCTATCTACAGTGTGCCCCGCGTGGGGTTATTATCGTGAGGGAGGAGAGAATATATCGCCGTTAGGCTGAGTTGCTCAAAACTTTTCAGCGTCATCGAAGGACACGGCGTGTGCCAGGTCTTTTTCGGAAAGTTGAACCAGCGATTCGTCGGTAATCGGCCAGGCGATGTTGAGCGTCGGGTCGTTGTAACGTATGGAGCGCTCGGCTTGCGGGGCGTAGAAGTTATCTACCTTATAGGTAAAGAGCGCCTGCTCGGAAATCACCTGAAAGCCATGGGCAAAACCGCGGGGGATGAACAGCTGTTTTTTGTTCTCGGCCGAGAGTTCCACCATCACGTGCTTGCCAAACGTGGGCGAATCTTTGCGCAAATCAACGGCCACGTCCACCACGGTACCCGCCAGCACGCGCACCAGTTTGGCTTGGGAAAACTCGCCCTGCTGATAGTGCAGGCCGCGCAGCACGCCACGGCTGGAAAACGACTGGTTATCTTGTACGAAGTGGACGTCATGGCCAATATGGGCATTGAAGTCGGCCTCGCGCCAAGTCTCCATGAAGTAGCCGCGGGCATCGGCAAAGACTTTCGGATTAAGAATCCACACGTCGGGTATCTCTGTGGCAATATATTCCATGTCTGTCGGATGAAAGAGTGTCTATGGTAATGTGTTTATATGATAATTAAGGGCTTTGCACCATAGCCGTGAGGCATGTGGCGCATGAGCCCTTATAGTTATGCCGGCTGGTGGTGCAGCACGAGTTTGTCGTTTTCAAATTCAAAGCGTATGGTCTGGCCTTGAAGGTTTGTTCCCCCAATCATGGCGTCGCAGAGGGCATCCTCGACATGCGTCTTGATGGCACGCTTGAGGGAGCGTGCGCCATAGGTGGTGTCGAAGCCATGTGCGACAAGGTAGTCGATGAGGGCGTCGTTGATATCGAGCGTAATGCCCATAGCGTTCAAGCGAACGGCCAGCTGGTCCAGTTCGAGGCGTGCGATACGGGCCGCACTCGTCTTGTCTAAGGGGCGGAACAGGATGATGTCGTCCAGACGGTTGAGAAACTCGGGAGCAAACTGCTTCTTCAGCGCCTTATGGATGATGCCATCGACGGCGGCTGCCGTCTGTTCGGCACTGTTGAAGCCGATGCCCTTGCCATACTCGCCCAGTTGGCGTGTGCCACTGTTGGACGTCATGATGATGACGGTATTGCGGAAATCGACCGTCGTACCGTTGCCGTCCGTCATGCGACCTTCGTCCATCACCTGAAGCAAGGTGTTGAACACGTCGGGGTGGGCCTTTTCTATCTCATCGAGAAGGATGACGGAATAGGGATGGCGGCGCACACGCTCGGTCAATTGTCCACCCTCTTCGTAGCCCACGTAGCCCGGAGGAGCGCCCACCAGACGGCTGGTACTGTATTTCTCGCCATACTCGCTCATATCGATACGGATGAGGGCATCCTTGCTGTCGAACAGGCACTCGGCCAGGCACTTCACGAGATGCGTCTTGCCGACGCCGGTGGGTCCGACGAACATAAAACTGCCTATGGGGCGGTCCTGACCTTTGATGCCAAGACGGCTCAACGTAATGGCGCGGACCAATTTCTCTACCGCTTCATCTTGAGCGATGACGCGCTCCATGAGGGTCTGCTTCATGCGTCCAAGGCGTTCGCTCTCGCCCTGCTTCATCTTGCCCGCCGGCACACCGCACATCATCGACACCACTTCGGCCACTACATCTTCATCGACGACAGCCTGTGTCTTGAAGGCGCCTTCGTTGTCTTTCTTCAGTTGTTCGAGCTCCGTGGTCAGCGTACCCAAAGCATCGCGCAGACGGGCCGCCAGCTCATAGTCCTGGTTTTGGGCCGCGCGCGTTTTCTGAACTTTGAGGGCCTCGATTTCCTGCTCTTTGTCAATGATGCACTGCGGAACCACCACGTTGGCCAGGTGTACCTTGCTGCCCGCTTCGTCCATCGCATCGATAGCCTTGTCGGGCAGACAGCGGTCTGTCACATAGCGCTGCGTCAGCGTCACACAGGCTTCGATGGCCTTGTCGGTATAGGTAACACCGTGGTGCTCTTCGTAGCGTGAGCGCAGATTGCGGAGAATGTCCAAGGCTTCTTGAGCCGACGAAGGCTCGATGAGAATCTTCTGAAAGCGTCGCTCCAGGGCTCCGTCTTTCTCGATGGTCTTGCGATACTCATCGATGGTGGTGGCGCCAATGCACTGCACTTCGCCGCGAGCCAGCGCGGGCTTCAGGATGTTGGCGGCATCGAGGGTACCTGCGGCAGAGCCGGCACCTATCATGGTATGAATCTCATCAATGAAGAGGATGATTTCCTTGTGGTCGCGCAGTTCCTCGATGAGTTTGCGCAGACGTTCTTCAAACTGGCCGCGATACTGCGTGCCAGCCACCACCGATGCCATATCGAGCGCCATGATACGCTTGTCCAGCAAGACGTGTGGTGCTTTACGGCTGGCTATAAGACCGGCCAATCCTTCCACGACAGCGCTTTTGCCTGCGCCGGGCTGACCGATGAGAATGGGGTTATTCTTCTTCCTTCTGCACAGAATCTGCGTCATGCGCTCAATCTCCTTTTGCCGGCCCACGACGGGGTCGAGCAGGCCGTCGGCGGCCTTGGCGGTCAAATCTACGCCGAAGCGGTCGAGCATGGGCGTATCGCTCTCGCCGGGGGCTGCATTCTGTGCTCCCGTCACGGCATCGCCGTTCCCCTTTCCCGAACCGGGGGGGAGTGACTCTTCGTCGGTCATGCCGTAGGCGGCGCGAACGCCCGGCCGTATGTTCAGGCATTCGATGACACGGTTGTAGGTGATGCCCTTCCCGTTGAGATAGGTGCGGGCCGCATTGTCCTTGTCGTGCAGCATACTGAGCAGCAAATGGATGGGCGCCACGGCATTTTCGCCAAGGTGACGCGCTTCGAGGTTGGCTATGCGTAGCAGGCGCTGGCCGTCCACGGAAAAATTGATGTTGACCTGGGTATCGCCGTATAACACATCATTATCTTTCAAGGCGTACCCCGGTCTGCCGGTTTCTTTCAGTGCTATGGCTGCCGTGTCGCCGACGGGGTCAATGCCCATTTGGCGAAGGATGTCAGCAGCATTGTCCCCCTTGTGTATGATGGCCACGAGCAGACACGAGGCATCCACCTCGGTCTTAGCCCAGTCGTTTGCCACCTGCCTGCTGAGAAGCAGGAGCCGGGGTATGTTGTCAGACCATTGTATATTCATGCGTGTTTTTTCTCTCTGTGGTTTGTGAATAGGGAAGGTGGGGTGAGAACCGACTTGCGGCATGTCCGCCACCAAAGACTTACTTTCCTGTATGGTAATGCAGGCGGGACGCCCCGTGACTTCTGATGATGAACAGTCCTTTGGCTTTAGCGCCTTTCACAGAACGGCCATCCAGAGTATAGACCTGTTCAGCCGAGGTGCTTTCAGGAAGAATCTTACCGATGGCTGTCAGCGACGGGTCGATGAAGGTAAAGACGACGTTCTGCTCTTCGGTCTCGTGGATGTCATAGATTGGTTTGTTGAGCGGGCCGTAGTAGGAGAGGGGGAAGGCAGAACTGTTGTCCGTCAAACTGGTTTTGCCTGTGGTGCCCGGGAAGAGGTCGCCCTGAAGTTGGTCCTTGCTCTGAATACCCACGTTGCCTTTGTCATCGTCAGCGGGGATGTAGGAAAAGCGCTGGTGGTCGGGAGTGTTGTTGATAATGTTTGCGCTCCAGATACTTGCATTGTAGTCCACATGGGTCACCAACATGCCGTGGCCCATAGCCGAAGGGTACCATTTGCCCTGCTGACGGTTTTCCAGCATAAGGAAGTCGGTGGGGACGGTAGCGTTGCGAATGATATAGGCTCGAGGATGCTCGCTGTCGCTTTGAGAAATAGGAGCCAACGTGGCGACCTGAGCTTCTTTGAGTTCTACGGCTTCCATCCAACCTAAGCAGGCCAACTCGTAGGCGTTGTAGCCCACGGGCCAATAGCCGTTGTTGACGTAGTTGCCCATGTCCATCACGCTCCACAGTCCCATGGTGTTCAGTGTATCGGGAATGACATGGTCTGAGCCGGTGTAGTAGAAGTCGGGCAGACCGAGGGCGTGGCCCATTTCGTGGCAGAACACGCCGATACCATCTGTCGTAACGCTTTGGGTGATATAGTTGCCCTCGCTGTCCGTAACCAACTTACCGCTGTCGTCCATATAGGAAGGGAATACCTCGTTCGAGATGAAGAACGAAAGAATGGGGACGCCGTTGTACGTTCGCTTGCCCTGCACAAAGCAGGCCCAAAGGTAATCGTCGCTGCCAGCCTCTTTCAATGAAGACGACTGCTCGCCCTGGCCGGCAAAGACAATGGCCACATTATAGACGCCGGAAGCGCCTTCGGCCACATACTGCGAGAAGTCCACGCCCTGCTCTTGTGCAAGCCGAATGACGTCGTCGAAGAAAAGGTTGCGGTTGGGGTCTATTCGGCCATTGGCATCGGCACCGTAGTAGGCGTAGTTTTGAGGCAATGTGACCTTAGCCACCACTTCATAGTTCAGTTCCAGCATACCGTTGCTCTGGTCGTAGAAATAGTCGCGTACGCTGCCGGCACCCAATTTTTCATCGTTGTAACCTTCCTCGTTCAGCCAGCGGGTGATCTTCTCCTTCGTACTGTAAGGCTGGAAGGTCTTGTCGGCAAATTCGGCCATGACGACGGGAATGCGGTGCTTGCCTATGCTGGGCACCACGCCGCCAAGCGACTCGCCATAGGAGCCGATGCCATTGTTTGTAGAAGGAATGAGTTTGAGAGCGTGGCGACGACTGGCCTGCGTGTGGGGAAACAGGCGAGCCATGGCCTCGCTTGCCGTGGCGAAGCGGGCTGCAGCGGCGCGCTGTTCATCTGCCGAACGTTCGTCGAAGTTATGGGCCAGTATGTCTGTCGCCACCAGCATGGTATCTTGGAGAAGGGTATAGCAGAAGTCGCCCTGGGCATTCCTGAGAAGTGCCAGACCATCGTTGGTTGCATAAAAGCCAATCTGTCCTTTGTGCACGCGGCTTACTGTCACACTTGTGCCATCGCTCTGTACGAAGGTGGCTGCCTGTCTGCGCTGTGCTGTCGCCGAGACTGTCGTGCAGAGAATAGCGGCAGCGATTATGAACGTATGTATGAACTTCATGGTGTATCGTGCTTTATGTGCTATATGTATAGGAATATGCCTTGCATAGGATGTGCAATGAGGTGGCAGATTGCCGTCAGGCCAGTTCGGCGACCGTTATGCCGGCGCCGCCAAACTGCACATGCTCGTCGTGGTAGTTCTTTACGCCATTGACGCCGGAGAGATACTGACGGACAAGTTCGCGGAGTGCTCCTGTGCCCGTGCCGTGGAGAATGCGGACGCGCGACTGCTCCAGCAGTATGGCATCGTCGATAAAATAGGCGATGGCTTGCAGGGCTTCGTCGGCACGCATGCCGCGCAAGTCAATCTCGGGTTTGAACTGCAATTTCTTCTCATACATCGCATCGCGCGTCTCCTTGCTGACGAAGGTGGCTGCCTTGGTGATATTGTCTTCTGCGGGCGGCGTAGCGGGAAGCAGGCGGTTCAACTTGACAAAGGCTTGCACCATGCCAAAGACCACTTTGGCTTCTTTGCCGCGCATTTCGACGATTCGTCCCACTGTGGTCTGGCCGTCCATACGAACATAGTCGCCAACCTTATAGGCTTTTGCCTTATGGGCGCCTTGTGCTGCGGCGTCTATACCTGCCATACCGGCTTCGGCACCCACAGTCCCGGCCATTGCCGGCTTCTTCTTTTTACCCTGAGCGCGGTTTTCCTGCCGGCGCTTTATCTGGGCTATCTTGCGAGCTATGCGCTCTTCGGCGTCGTTCTGTTCGTGAATCTTGGCCTGAAAGGCTTCCAACTCCTGACGCGCAGCCTGCGTTCTTTCTTTTTCGGCCTGCGCCTCCTTGATGGAGCGTATCGTATTTTCTATCTGCGCGTTGGCTTGCTTTATCAAGTCGGTGGCTTCGGCTTTAGCCTGTGCCATCGCAGCTTTGCGCTCGCCTTCGAAGGTGCGCATCTCGCTTTCGTAGCGCGTGATGGTGTCCTCCAGTTTCTTTTCGCGCTGATGGATGGTCTTCCGCTTGTTCTCCCAGTAGTTCTTGTCGCGAATGATGTCGAGGAGATACTTGTCCGACATCACGTAATCTTGCCCCACGATGTCTGCCGCACGGGCAATGACCTCTTCGGGAAGCCCCGACTTGCGGGCTATCTCTAAGGCAAATGAGCTGCCGGGATGGCCCACCTGAAGCACAAAGAGTGGCTGCATCTTGGTGCGATCGTAGAGCATGGCGCCGTTGACGATAGCGGGGATGTCCTGCGCGCTGTGCTTGAGGTTCTGGTAGTGAGTGGTTATCACACCCGTTACGCCCAGTTCGACGAAGCGCTCCATGATGGCTTCCGCCATAGCGCCGCCTATCTGTGGTTCGGTGCCGCTGCCAAACTCGTCGATGAGGAGCAGACTCTGCGGACCGGCTTGGCGCAGCATACGGCTCATGTTGCTCAGGTGACCGGAGTAGGTACTAAGGTCGTTATCGATGCTTTGGGCATCGCCGATGTCTATATATATGTCTTTGAAGAGCCCCATGACCGAGCCCTCGCCAACGGGAATGGGCATACCGCACTGCGTCATATATTGCAGCAGGCCCACTGTCTTTAGACATACCGACTTACCACCGGCATTGGGACCGGAAATGAGCAGAATACGGCTGTCGTCGGGCATGACGATGTTGAGCGGTACCATCTCGGCGCCATGGCGTGCCAGAGCCCTGCGAAGCAAAGGATGGTATGCCTGTCGCAGACGAATGAGCGGTTTGCGCGCCACTTCGGGTTTGATGCAATCATATGCCTCTGAAACGGCTGCCAAAGCGCGAAGGTAGTCGATATGACCAAGCATGGTCTGCATGGCCAGCAACTGGGGCACCAAGGGACGTATCTGCGCCGTGATTTCGGTAAGTATGCGGATAACCTCGCGCCGTTCGGCGGCCTTCAGTTCGCGTATGCGGTTGTTGGCCTCGACCACGGCCTCGGGCTCGATGAAGATGGTTTTGCCTGTGGCAGATTCATCGTGGACGATGCCTTTGATCTTGCGTTTCAGCGCCGGTGCCACGGGGATGACCAAGCGACCGTCGCGCAGGGTTGGCGTGACATCGCGGTCGATATACCCTTCGCTGCGGGCTTGCTCCACAATGGTGCGCAAGGTATGCGATATACTTCTTGCGGTCTGCTCGGCGCTGTGACGCAGCTGGAGCAGTTCAGGCGAAGCGGTATCCTTTATCTTACCATACTTATTGAGTATGCTTTCGATTTGCCGTTTCAGCGCAGGGCAGGCATCCAGTCCGGCCGTCATGGCCTTCAGGGCCGGATAGTCGGTAGCATCACTTTCAGCATCACCATCTTCTTCGCTCTCTTTCTGGAGGTTAACGCGGGTTATGAAGGCATTAGCCGTGGATATGGAGCGACCCAAATCGAGCAGTTCTTGCTCTTCCATCCATGTGCGTTCGGGCCGGATTCTGGCCAACGCGCGGCGCACATCAACGATGTTGAACTCAACACTGATTCCTTCCTCTTCACTGATGAAGCGGCGCATTTCATCGGCCTGTTCAAGGGCGGCGACCACTTCTTCACGCCGGGTGAGAAAGGCCACATGATTGTCAACCCATTCTGTGCCCAACGTAGAAAGACAGCGTCCCTTGACAAGGGTTCGCACTTCATCAAAACCGATTTTCCGCTCTAACGTTTCGCTGTCTGTCATAAGATGGAATGAAAGGAGAGATTGGGCTACATGAGGCCGGTGAGCGCGGGGAACTTCTCAAAATAAGCCCCACCACCACCTCACCGATGCCGATGAGTTAGCCCAGGTATTTGGTAAGTATTTTGATATTCGAGGCTTCGCGAAGGCGACGGAGTGCGCGCTCCTTAATCTGACGTACACGCTCGCGGGTCAGATTGAGACTATTGGCCACCTCCTCAGCGGTCATCTCGTTACGACCGATGCCGAAGAGCATCTTGAGCACCTGTCGCTCACGCTCGGAAAGGATGGCGAGGGCCTGTTCAAGGTCGGCCGAGAGCGACTCCTTCTCCATCTGGTTGTCGGTGCCGGGTGCGCTCTCATCAGTCATAATGTCAATCAGACTGTTGGAGTCGTCGTCCTGGAAGGGGGCATCGACGGAGACCTTTTTGCCGTTGGTTCCCAATGCTTCCTGCACTTTGGCAACGTCTGTACCCAGCAGATCGGCAAGTTCCTGAACGGACGGGCGGCGCTCAAACTCCTGTTCGAAGTTGACGATGGCCTTCGTCAGTTTGCTCTGAAAGCCCACCTGGTTAAGGGGCATACGGACAATGCGGCTCTGCTCCGAGATGGCCTGCAAGATGCTCTGGCGAATCCACCACACGGCATAACTGATAAACTTGAAGCCGCGTGTCTCGTCAAACTTCTTTGCGGCCTTAATCAAGCCGAGGTTACCTTCGTCAATAAGGTCGTTAAGGGCAAGGCCCTGATTCTGATACTGTTTGGCCACACTGACCACAAAGCGAAGGTTGGCACGCGTAAGGCGCTCCAAAGCGGCTTCGTCGCCTTTATGTATCCGCTGGGCGAGTTCCACTTCTTCGTCGGTAGAGATAAGTTCCTCACGACCGATTTCCACGAGATACTTGTCCAGAGCCGCGCTTGAGCGGTTGGTGATACTTTTGTTGATTTTTAATTGACGCATAGTTACCCAAATTGAACTGCAAAGTTACAAATTATTTCCCATTAGCCCCATTCCATCGCTATTAATTTATATTTATCTCTCGGCTTTCGCGTTTCAATGAACTTGGAGACATACTTTTTCACTCACTCTTCTCTTTGCTGAATACATTGATGCTGCCACAACCATTGCCGCCCAATCTGGCGGTGGCGGAGGTGGTGCTACCTCAGGTTGGGGACGTGACAAGGACGAGGATGAACTGTCTTGGGCGTATCGCTGCGCTATGATGGCTAATCGCCTGTGCAGACCTCGCAAGAAGCAAGGATATGGCAGATAGCAGAATGTTCAACCAACAGCACTGACATTATGCCAATAGGTAAAAGTAAAATCTCGGATATGGATTTCGGCTCTTTCGAGAACTCGATTGACAAGAATATCGAAACAGACAAGGCTTCGGACAAGTTTGACCAACAGCTTCAAGCCTACAAGGATGCTGGTAATAGTTTGACTTTGGCAAAAAGTGGCGTTGAAATGGCTACTGCTTCCATGCATGAAGCAAAAGACAAATTGAGTGAAGCCTCAGATAAAGCGAATACTATCAATCTTTTCATTGTCAGTTATGTTTAGTGCAAAATTATTGCATCGATATCGCAAACTATTTACAAAAACAGAGATTGCCCGATTATGGCAGTCTCCGTTTTTGACATTTATGGTATTTGTTTTTAATGGTGGTGATGTTCTTCTCCGTAGCCGCCTGTATCTATGTGATTGTGGTGACCGTGTTCATGATTGTGGGTCTTGCCAAAGGTATATGTAACCGCCAGACGGAGCGTGCGTCCTCCCGCCCATTTGCTGATTGACTGGGTGTATCCGTTACCGTATAGGATATTATGGTTATTTTTCGAGTTGAATATATCCTTGCAGAGAAGCGAAATACCCCATGAGCCGATGTTTTTGCGTAATCCAGCCTCTACATCCCAGTCCGATTCCAATGTTCCCTGTGCCGTTACCCGGCGAGAGTTATACCTGCCTGTGGCTTGGAAAGTCATATCCCACGGGAGACGGACCGAAGCCATACAGCGCACATCCCACACAAAGCGGTTCTGCTTGTTGCCATGTACGGCATAGAAGCTGTCGTGCAGCGGATAGTCGGTATCCCATGCTTTGAGGTGGCTGTTATAGAGATTTACCGTAGTTGTGAGTGTCAGACGATTGAAGAGCGTGTTGCGGGAGATGATCTCTACTCCGGTGTTCATCATATTACCGACATTGGCGTGACCGTAATACATAGTGTTCACATCGGGGTCAGATGCCATCGGTGCGAGAAAGCTGACATGGCTTATCATGTCATTGTTGGCACGGTGATAGCCTGAGACTGACAGCATGTGGTTGCTCCAATTCTTTATATATGACAACTCTACGGCATTGCTGTATTCAGGAAGGATGAGAGGGTTGCCGAGATGTACCTCGGAAGGGTCGGAGATGTTCTCGAAAGTGTTGAGCTGCGGGCCGAAAGGACGGCGTATGCGGCGTGAATAGTTCAATTTAAGTTCGTTGTTCTCAAGGAACGACCAACCGATTGAAGCCGAGGGGAACAAAGCGAAATCGTTCTTCTTGAAGAGAGGCACATCTGCATCAGTCTGCCCATAGCCGAGTGAACGGGTACGGATCTGCCATATCTCTCCCCGAAGTCCTGCCGAGAATGTGAGTTTCTCATAGTTACCGGAGAAATTCACATATAGGGCTGAAATATCCGTATCGTATTTGAACCGGTTGTAGAGATTGTTGAGGGGCGTCAGGTTGTTCTCTTCAAGACCTCCATCATATGAGGCAGGACTGTTCTCGTGGTTGTAGTTTCCTTTGTAGCCGGTCTCGAAACGCAGCCACGGCAATGCTTGTACTGAATAATCGAGCGCAGCCTCCCAGTTGCTTATTTTCACATCCTGATGCTGGCTTTGCCAGATGGACTGCTCAGTGCCGTCGGCCCATGTCTCGTTTTCATGGAACTTATTATCATTTGGGCCCTGCCATATATTATAGCTCACGTTCATGTCGATGAAATGGTCATGATTGAAAGAGTGCTTATAACCGAGCATGATATTCGCACCTCTTGTATCGCCGGATTCGTGCATATTGTTGACATTGCGCATCCACTGACCTGGCAGATTGCTGAGGTGGGTGGTCGTGGTATGTCCCCATTTATGTCCGAGAGTTCCTATTGCGCTCAGATAGAAAGAGTTCTTCTCATCGGGCCGGAAATTCGTACCCAGACGGAGGAACATGCTGTTCTCATGTTTCTTGCTGTCGCCATCGGAATTGAGGTAAGCACCATCATCATAACTGCGGCGGGAAGTCACGCCTCCGGGAACATGTTGGGTTTTAAGTCCGAGTCCGGCGAATGTCTCGAATTTGCCTTCGTTGTAATTGATATTGAAATTCACGTTAGCGGTTCCGCGTGTATCCACATTGGCCTCGGCATTTCCGAAATATCCGTGACGATGGTCCTCTTTCAGACGGATATTGATGATGCCGGCGGTTCCTTCCGTGCTGTGCTTAGACGATGGATTTGTCATCACTTCGATGCTCTCGATGGTCTCGGCAGGGAGCTGGCGAAGAATCTGGGCGCGGTTGTCGGCGTTCATACCCATTTCCTTGCCGTTTATCCACACAAGGACATCGGAATTGCCCCGCAGCGAGATTTCACCGTCGCTGTTCACATTGACCGACGGGACCGCCGCAAGAAGTTCATCGGCAGATGCGCCGGTGGCGGCAATGTTTGAACTGACATTGAAAATTCGGCGCTCTGAATTAACAGACATCTGACTTTTCTGTCCGGTCACTACGATTTCCTGAAGCAACTTCGCATCTTCCACAAGTTCAATTTTCCCAAGATTTATCTCGGAGTCTGTCACTGTGATTTCACGTTCCTGCGGAATGCTGCCAACCTTGCTGACACGAATAATGTATTTTCCCGAAGGTGCGTTGGGGATAACAAACATTCCGTTCCCATCTGTCATAGCCCCGATTGTGAGAGACACACCTGTTTCTGGGTTCACAAGAACGACTGTGGCAAAGTCAAGAGGCGCGGAAGTCCTCTTGTCATAGACTGTGCCTGTTATGTTGCCGTCGGCATACGCACTGCCGGCAATCAACAGGAATGCAACCAAAGAAAGTGGTAATTTTGTGTTCATATCTTATTCTACTTTTGTTTTCGGGTGCAAAGTTACCAAGTCTCCGATGCAACCGGTTTACAAACATAAATGGCAGGACTATTCAAAAAGAAATGTCCTGCCATTGAGATGTTTTTACTGATTGATAAGAAGTGATTATTATCCCTTTTCTTACTTACTTCTTAATATGTTTCTTTTCAAAAGAAAGAGCTTCACCATCATTTGGGATGAACAGTTTGTCAGAGAATCCATTGTTTATAGCAAACACTCTCAAAAATCTTCGGGTGACTTTAGATTACTACTTACTGCATTTTGGGCAGATGCCTTTTATCATATAATTTATGGCATGAGGTGAAAACCCTTCAGGAATGTTTACCAAAGGCACACTCACGTCCTCGAAGCAATACGTTTCTTTGCATCGCTCGCAATAGAAATGAACGTGCTGATCAGATATGGTATGATGAGTGCCGCTATGGCACAACTCATATTTCAGCGAACGGCTTCCGTCCTCTATCACATGAACG
>JALEZQ010000058.1 GCA_022772475.1 Bacteroidales bacterium
AATGGTATGTAATCAATTTATTGAACGCTTGCTTGTTTGCGGGGGAGTGGCGTACCGCTCGTCCCGTTTAGCGAGTGCAAAAGTACGGCGACTTTCCGATATGACCAAACTTTTTGGGAAGAAATTTTTGAGAAATTTTTACTTGCGGCGGTAAGCGGCTGATTGTCAGAGGGGAGGTTTTTCGGGCGGTTTGGGGCGGTTTCGGGGTGGGAGGGGGATTTACGGGGATTATTGGGGGATGGAGGGGGGGGGCTAGCTGTTCTAGATTTTCTAGCTGTCCTAGATTTTCTAGATATTCTAGAACAGCTAGAACTGCTAGAAGAGCCGGATTTGCCGGAAGAGCCGGCTTTGGCGGCGGCTACGCGGCGGCCCCGCATCACCCTATATATAGATAGGGGGAGGCGGGGCCGCGAGAAGAGGATGTGGGGTTAGGGTCAGAGAGGGATGGTCATGCCGAAGGAGACGTTGGCATTGGCCTGATTGAGGGGGATGAACTCCTTGGATACCTTGCCGAGGAAGCGGTCGGAGGCGATGTAGAAGTTAAAGTGCTTGGCCTTGAGGCTCATGGCGCCACCCGTGGTCCAGCCGGTGGTACCGACAGCGGTATTGAGGGAGAGTTCGAACCAGTTGAGGGGGTTGACGGTGACGGCGAACATACCCTGGTGGTGGGAATAGATACCGTTGAGGCGGCCGGTATAGAGGGCACCGAAGCGCAGGCGGCGATAGACGGGGAGGGTGTATTCGGCGCCGACGTTGATAGTGGCGGCGAGGGTCTGCGACTTACTGCCTTCGCCATCTTCGTAAACGGAGAACATCTCTTCCAGGTCGTCGCCAAGGCTCTCAAACTGATCGCCGAGTTTCTGGTTGCCATGGTCACTGGCCACATAGATGTCGGTGAAGCCGTCGAAGGTATAGTCGCCCATAGAGGATGCCTGGTGCACCTTCTTCCAGTTGATGGCGCCGAGGTCGGTAACGGCGGCACTCAGGGTGAGGTCTTCGTTGAGCTTAAAGGTGGCGCCGAGGTCGAGGGCCACACCGAAGCCGGGCAGGGAGAAGGCCACGTCGTCGATACCCTTGACGCGGCGACGTCCGTCGGGTGCATTCTTGGACGGGTCTTCATACTCGAGGGTGGCGTCGAGGATAGCGGCGTTGACGCGGGCATCGCCCTGTATGCGCCACTGGTCGCCGTTCATGGTGATGTCGAGCTTATCTACGGAGAGGTCGCCATAGGCTCCGCCGACGAGGAACTTCACCTTACCGCCGACGGTCAGCCGGTCGTTGATTTTGTGGCTGTGGCCCAGGGCCAGTTCGGCGTAGTTTTGCGAGCGGACGCCGATATCCTCGAGCTGGTAGTGCTCCTTCTCGCCGGTGCACTTCATAAACTCGAAGAGCTCTTTGGGCAGGGCGATATTGGTGTTGGAGCGGAGGTTGAGTTCGATGAGGTTAACACCGCCGAATCCGCGGAAGCCTACGGAGAAGAGGTTGTAGTTGAGATAGACGTCGGTGTGCATGCGGTCGGGCATGTCGCCGAGGAACTCTGCTGCCGACACGTTGGGATTCATGAACGTGGTGTACTTGTAGCGCGGGTCGCCGTCGAGCTTATAGACGAAGTTTTTGAGACCCACATTACCCGTTGCGCCGACGTTGATTTGGCCGAAGAAGGGAATGGAGAAGTAGGCGTCGTCGAGCAGGGCGGGGTTCATCTGGTGGCGGAAGTTGTTCGTCGAGAGGAAATAGGTGGAACGCATCTCCTGAGCGCCAGCCGTGGCCGCCATTGTCGTGGCCAGCAGCGCTGTGGCCAGTTTGCGGGATATATGTTTCATACTAAGATAGACGAATAAAGGTTATGGGAGAGTGTTGTCAAGTTCTCGCTCAGTGGGTGCATCAGTTGAAGTCAGCCGTCACCTGTCCGACGAGTTTGAGCCGGATATTGTTTATCTGTATATACTGCTTCGAGGAGAGCGTGCCGCTGGTGTTGCCGGCCTGTATGCCTTCGGCCTGGATACGCAGGTTGATGCGGTCGAGCTTTTTGAGCAGATTGGGGTCGCTCAGGTTGAGGTTGAGGGTAATGGGCGTGGTGACTGCTGCCTGTGCAATCTGCGCGTCGGTAGCGTAACTTTCGGCCGCATTGGCGGGCTGCACGAGGGCTTCAGAGATGGTGATACCCGGAATCTCGTGGCCATTGACATCGATGGCGGTGCCGGAGGCGATGAGCTGCAGGGGCACGGCGTTGACCACCTCGGCGGTAACCTGTGCACCCTTGGCGGCATAGTCTTGCAGGTCGTCGTTCATATCGCAGATGCTGTCGCGATAGACGATCTTGAGACCGTTGTTGAAGGTGAAGGGGATATAGACGTTATAGTCCAGACGGGTGTTATAACTGCGGTTGAGCTCGATGGTGACATCCTCATCCTTGAGGCGCAGTTTGCCGTCAGAGAGATTGACAGAGATATAGTCGGGCAGTTTTTCCACCAGCGTACCGAGCTGAGGTACGGCATACTTGGCAGCGCCTGCGGTGACGCCGTTGGGGTCGTAGGGTCCGTCCTGTGCGTTCTGATAGAAGTAGAGCGTGTTCATGCTGTTCTTGACCACGTCGGCTTTGCCGTCGGCGGGCAGGGTGACCTGAGCGATCTGCCGTCCATCCTTCATGGCGCTGAGCACGCCCGTCATTTCGATGCTGGCGGGAATCTGGCTCAGGTCGCCGGCGAACTTGAGCGTGGGGTTGGCCACCTTGATGGTCACCTCGTCATCCTGGAGGAAGTCGGGCAGGTTTTCGGCAATGTTGATGTTGTTGATATTGGGGTTGATGGCGGGGTTGAAGCGGCCCGTCACGTCGGCAATCTGCACCTGCGTGCTGCTGCCGCTGCCGATGGCAAAGACCACGTGGAGCGACACCTGGCTGTTGGAGTTCATCACAAACTGATCCGTGGTCTTCAGACCGAAGCGGCCGGTGAGGGCAATCTTCTCGTCGCGCACATGAATCTGTCCATTCTGCACCTTGCCCTTCTCGCCGTCAAGGGCGAGCTGCTTGATGCGGAGCTTGCCCATCACCATATTCGTGGCGTTGAGGTTGCTCTTGTTGCTGAGGCGGAAGGTCTGTCCGTCCATCACGCCGCCCTCGATGGCTTCCACCTTCATGTAGGAGGGGAGGGTCAGAGAGACGTCCGAGTATTTATCGAAGGCGAACTTCATGCCGGCCTGCTCGAGGTAGAGGCTGATGGTCACCATCTGCGAGGCCGGGGCGATAGAGGCGCTCTTGAGCCATACGATTTCGGACGAGATGTTGTCGATGTCGAAGCCCGAGTAAGCCTCGGCAGTGAGGGTTCTGCCCGTGTCGAAGGTCAAGTTGGCCGGCACGGTCACGGACGGCAAGGGTATGCCCAGGGCATTAGACACGTCCTGATAGCTGATGACCGGGATGACAGGCGACAGCGTGGTGTTGTCGATGGCGATAGAGGCATTACCGGGGTTGAAGCTGACGTTGGTGTTGCCCTCTTCCACCAGGTAGTAGAGGTTTTCGCTGTCCGTCTTCAGGTTGCCATCGACCTCCAATATATCTGCGAGCATGATTTTCTCGGTAGAGCCCAGTTTGAGTTGCAGCCCTTCCGAGCCCAGACCCATGGTCATGTCAATGTCTTCGCTCATGTCGTAGCTGTTGTCCACACAGCCCGACAAAGCCAGGCCCGTCGCTGCGGCGGCAAGCATCATGGCGTAATGTTTGTTGACAAATCTTTTTCTCATAAGGGGGAAAAGGTTATTGATGAATAATTAATGGCTTATTTCCTTACAGCCCCATACGCACCAAGCCACCGGCGTTATCAGCACAAACGCCAGTGTTAGAAAGGAAGGACTGCGGTGGCAAAGTTAAACATTTTTTTATATTGGGGTTCCGACGGCCCTACTTTTTAGCGCGAGTATGCCACATTTTCACTTAAATAAAATAAAAACTTTGGCAGCCGCGCGTCTGTGCCGCGGCTGCCTTGACCGTCATGCCGCGTCAGTGCCGCGTCAGTGCCGCAATCGATGGCGTCAAAAGTGGGGCGACAGACGCTCTCCGTCCCGATTTTTTCGTATGTTTGCAGAGAGAAACCAAAATACCTTAAATATATGAGAAACACCCTCCTCATTCTGGCCCTGCTCATAGGCATTGCTGTGGGCCATGCCCTGCCGCAAGGCAACGACAACAAGTACAACCACGTCACATTCACTCCGCTCCCCGCGCTCCAGGCCAGTGCGGGCCAGGGCGTCGCCGCGCCGTTTGCCGGCACCCTGAGCGACGGCACCATCGTCGTGGCCGGCGGCTGCAACTTCCCCGACCGTCCCGCCGCTCAGGGCGGCGCCAAGCGCTTCTACGACGAGGTATGGACGCGCAGCGCCGACGCTGAGCAGTGGCAGGTGGCGGGCCGCCTGCCCTACCCTGCCGCCTACGGCATGAGCGTCAGCGTGGGCGACGGCGTGGTGTGCATCGGCGGTCACGACGGCCAAGCCTCGCACAGCGACGTTTTCCTTCTCACCCTGCGCAACGGTGAGGTGGCACAGCAGGCGCTGCCGGCGCTGCCCGCCGCCATCGACAACGGCTGCGCCGCATGGGACGGCAGCAGTTATATCTACGTGGCGGGCGGACAGACGGACGGGCAGGCCAGCCTCGGGGCTTGGCGTCTGAAGTACCCGGGCGGCACGGCATGGGAGGCACTGCCGCCGATGCCGGGCCGCGGACGTCTGCAGCCGGCGGGCGTGGTGCAGAACGACGCCACGGGGCCGCTGTTCCTCGTGCTGGGCGGCTATGACAGCGGCAGCGAGGGCGAAGAGGCCATGGTGCATGCCGACGGTCTGGCTTACCACCCGAAGAGCGGACAGTGGACGGCGACGGCGCCCATCATCGTCAACGGCGAGCCGCGGGCCATCGTCGGCGCCTCGGCGCAGCCCTCGGGCTACGCACACGTGGTATGCTTCGGCGGCGTCAACCGCGACATCTTCCTCAAGGCGCTGCAGCGGCCGCACGACATCGCGGCGGCCGAGGCGGCGGGCGACAGCGCGGCATGGCTGGCGCTCAAGCACGAGGCGGCGACGTACCTGTCGCACCCCACAGCGTGGTACCGCTTCAACGACGAACTCCTCATCTATCATACCATCACCGACACGTGGGTGACGGAGAGCCGGTCGCCGCTGCTGGCACGCGCCGGGGCGGCGGTGGTACGCACGGCGGACGGATGGGTGGTGGTCTGCGGCGAGAGCAAACCGGGGGTCCGCGCTACGGACGTCACGGCGGTGAGCATGACCACGCGCACGGAGTTTGGCTGGCTCAACTGGACGGTGCTGGCGGCCTACCTGCTGGGTATGCTGGCGCTGGGCTTCTACTTCATGCGCCGTGAAGGGGGCAGCGACGACTTCTTCAAGGGGGGCGGCCGCATTCCCTGGTGGGCAGCGGGCATCTCTATCTACGCCACGATGCTCTCGGCCATCACCTACATGGCCTATCCGGCAAAGGCTTACGCCACCGACTGGACATACTATCCCATGCTCGTCACCATCCTGCTGGTGTCCTTCCCCGTCATACGCTACTATCTGCCGTTCTTCCGCCGCCTGCAGGTGACGACGGCCTATGAGTATCTGGAGCGCCGCTTCAACGCCACCACGCGCCTCATGGCGAGTGCGCTGTTCATCATCTTCATGGTGGCACGTATGGCGCTGGTGCTCTACCTGCCTTCGCTGGCGCTGACGGCGGTGACGGGCATAGACATATATATATGTATCATCCTGATGGGCGTCATCACCATCGTCTATTGCACCATGGGCGGCGTCGAGGCCGTGGTATGGGGCGACGTGGTGCAGGGCATCATCCTGGTGGGCGGCGCACTCTTTGCCGTGGGCTATCTGGCCTTCGGCACGACGGGTGGCGTGGGTGGTTTCCTGGACATCGCCATGACGGACGGCAAGTTCCGCCTCTTCGACTGGAGCCTGGACTACCGCAGCGCCACCTTCTGGGTGATTATCCTCGGCGGCATGGCCAACAACCTTATCTCCTACACCTCAGACCAGACGGTCATCCAGCGCTACCTCACCACGAAGGACGAGCAGAGCGCGCGCCGCAGCATCATGATGAACGGCGTGATGAGCGTCTTCGTGTCGATCGCCTTCTTCGCCATCGGCGCGGGCCTCTATACGTTCTTCAAGACGCACCCTGCCGAACTGGACTACACCATGGCCAAGGCCGACACCATCTTCCCCTTCTTCATGATGAGCCAGCTGCCGGCGGGCATCGCGGGTCTGCTCATCGCGGCCATCTTCGCCGCGACGATGAGTACCATCTCGAGCAATATCAACTCGGTGGCGACGGCCTTCAGCGTCGATTTCTATAAGCGCCGCTTCCCGGCGTCGGACGACCGCCGTATGCTGCGCGTGGCCCGCATGGCGTGCATCGTCTCGGGCGTCATCGGCGTGTGCATCGCCCTGCTCATGGCGACGTGGCAGATACTGTCGCTGCTCGACTTCTTCCAGGAGATCCTGGGTCTGCTCTCCAGCGGTCTGGGCGGTCTCTTCCTCATGGGCATCTTCTTCCCGCGTATCGGCGGCCGTGCGGCGCTGGGCGGCTTCTGTTCGGGCGTCGGCGCGGTGTTCCTGACGAAGTACCTGACGGCAACGAGCTTCCTGCTCTACGGCTTCATCGGCATGGTGGTGTCGGTGCTCGTGGCCTACCTGCTGTCGTTCGTCCTCCGCGAGGAGAAGAACCTGAAGGGCCTGACGTGGAAGACGAGGGCGTAAGACGCTCCCACCCTACCCTTACGGACAACAACAACGCATTTGCCCCAACGATGTGCATGGCGCTAAAGATTCTGCCATACACCTCGTTGGGGCAAATGCGTTGTTCTACCAAGCCGCCGGCGCTGCCCGCTAATCTTCCTTCAGCGGATTCCAGCCTTGGGCCTTGAGGGCAAACTCCTGACCGTCGCGGGTGACGAGGATGCTGCCGAGCTCGGGGCGCGTGATATGACCGACGATGCGGACGTCGTCCAGCCGGCTGACGCGCTCGTGGTCGGTCAGGGGCACGGTGAAGAGCAGTTCGTAGTCCTCGCCGCCGTTGAGGGCACAGGTGGTGACGTTGAGGTTAAACTCTTCGGCGGCAACCGCCGTCTGGTAGTCCAGGGGGATGTGCTCTTCGTACAGGCGGCAGCCTACGTTGCTGCGCCGGCAGATGTGCATCAGTTCGGAGGAGAGGCCGTCGCTGATGTCGATCATCGCCGTGGGGCGTATGCCGGCCTCGTGGAGGGCGCTGATGATGTCGCCGCGGGCCTCGGGTTTGAGCAGGCGCTCGATGAGATACTCCTTCCCGGCGAAGTCGGGCTGGGCCAGGGTCTCGCTGCCGCCGCGCTGCGATTCGAACACCATCTTCTCGCGCTCCATGATGCGCAGGCCCATGTAGGCGGCGCCGAGGTTGCCGCTCACGCAGATGAGGTCGGTGTCCTTCGCGCCGTCGCGGCCCACCACCTCGTCGGCGGGGGCTTCGCCGATGCAGGTGATGCTCAGTGCCAGTCCGGTGACAGACGACGTGGTGTCGCCGCCGACGATATCTACGCCATACTTGTCGCAGGCCAGCCGCATACCGGCATAGAGTTCGTCCAGGTCTTCGATGCACGTGCGGCGCCCCACAGCGATGCTCACCAGCAGTTGGCGCGGCCGGCCGTTCATGGCGAAGACGTCGGAGAGGTTGACCATGGCGGCCTTATAACCCAGGTGCTTGAGGGGCGTATAGACCAGGTCGAAATGGACGCCTTCCATCAGCATGTCGGTGGTGACGAGCACGCGGCTGTCGGGATAGGACAGTACGGCGCAGTCGTCGCCGGGGCCGCGCAGGGTGGAGGCGTTATGGGGCGTGAAACCGGCGGTCAGGCGGTCGATGAGGCCAAACTCGCCAAGGGTGGATATTTCTGTGCGTTGTGCCATAGGGGTGGAGAGAGAGGGGGGATGAAAAGACAGGCTCTGAGCGTTGCCGTCGTCAGAGCCTATCGGGAAAGGGGAAAACAATGTGGCGTGCCACGGGGCGGGGCTCAGAAGTAGATGCCGATACCCACCTGCACGCCGAAGGTGCTGTTGTCGCTGAAGTCGTGCAGACTCATCTTATAGTAGAGCGAGGGCTCCACGGTGATATAGCGGTTCAGGAAGAAGGCATAGCCTACAGTCAGGGGCACCATCACGTCGTTGCTGTTCTTCGTGAAGTGGTCAAACTCGGCGCCGGCGCCCAGATAGATGCCGTTCTCGATGAGGTAGTAGCGTGCGCCGACGCCCAGACTGACATTATCCACATGGCGCTGGTGGTCGTAGCCGGCATTGGCGCTGACCATGAAGCAGTCGTCCAGGAAGTAGCCCACCGTGGCGTTGACGCCCATTCGGAACTTTTCGCTGCCGCTGTACGACAGTCCAAAGTTGGTCAGCGAACCGTTGACATACTTCGTGCCTTTGTCAAACTGTGCCTGTGCGGCCGTCACCGTGCAGAACAGCAGCATCAGGAGGAGAGAGAGTTTCTTCATAAAACAAAAGGTTTTGGTGTTGTGGCGTGAGAACTTTACAGACTTCAAAGGTACACCTTTCCGTCGGATAGACGCAAAATACAGACACGTTTAACATTTCTTAGGCTTAGTAGGGCCATGTCCATTGACATGGCACCGGGGCGCAGCTTAGTAGGACCATGTCCATTGACATGGCACCGGGGCGCAGCTTAGTAGGACCATGTCCATTGACATGGCACCAGGGGCGCAGCTTTTATGTAGTAGTGGCATGTCCATTGACGTGCCACTGGCGGCGCAGCCGCGTTTTTTCGGCAAAGAATAGGTGTCGCGGCCGACGCCGCGACGCGTGCTGAGTGCCACGTCAATGGACATGGCACTACTACGCGGCCTTACCCATTGACGTGCCACTCGCGGCGCAGCCGCGTTTTTTTTGCGGCAAAGAATAGGTGTCGCGGCCGACGCCGCGACGCGTGCTGAGTGCCACGTCAATGGACATGGCACTACTACGCGGCCTCACCCATTGACGTGCCACCACTATGCCACCACTATGCCACCACTATACTAAAAGGCACAAAAATAGGGCGGCGGGACGCGGCGAAATGCCAACATATTCGTATCTTTGCCCCCGAAAAGGCGGACGCCGATGGCGGCGGCATGAACCGGAAGCCACGGCGCGGGCCTGCGAACGGCGATACATATTATATATATATCCAAGCCTAATCAATAACTATTGTACATAAACATCACTCTCTTATGAAAGGAATGAAATTTTATGCCGGCGCGCTCTGCGCCGCAATGATGTTCAGCGGATGCTCCATGAACAACACCGCTAAGGGCGGCCTCTTAGGCGGTGCCGGCGGCGCTGCTCTGGGTGGTCTGGTCGGCGCCCTCGTGGGCAACGGCAAGGGTGCTGCCATCGGTGCTGCCATCGGTACGACGCTCGGCGCCGGTGCCGGCGTGATCATCGGCAACAAGATGGACAAGGCCAAGAAGGCTGCCGAGGCTGCCAACGCACAGGCTGAGGTGCTGACCGACAAGGACGGCTATGCTTACGTCAAGGCCACCTTCCCCTCGGGTCTGCTCTTCGCCAGCGGCAAGTATGCCCTCAATGCCAGCGCCAAGAACGACCTGGCCACCTTCGCCCGCTCGCTGGACGCCGACATGGACGTTTGCATCTACGGCTATACGGACAACGACCCCTGGCGCGGCTATACCGCTGAGCAGAGCGTGGCCAAGAACCAGGAACTCTCGCTGCAGCGCGCCGGTGCCGTGCGCGACCAGCTGTTGGCCAACGGTCTGCAGTCGTCGCAGATCCGCGAGATCAGCGGTCTGGGCGAGAGCAACCCCGTGGCCAGCAACGCCACCGCACAGGGCAAGGAGCAGAACCGCCGCGTAGAGGTGTTCATCCTGCCGAGCAAGGCCATGGTTGAAGCCGCCAATGCCGAGGCTGCTGCCGCAAAGCAATAATGGCCGGCTGCAAGGCCCGTATCTGATATGACCTACGGCAGCAGGCCGTCGTGCTACATGCTCATGCACGGATGACCTGCTGCCTTTTCCTGTTTTCTACCCACCCCCCATTCTCACCCCCCATGTCTCTCCTCAGAACCTTCGCCGCAACGATTGTCTGCGCCGTGGCCGTCACGACGGCTGCCGCCAAGGGGCCCGTCAAGCCCATCTACGCCTTTGGCTATGCCACTTGCCTGGGCGACAGCACGGTATATACGTCGGCCATACAGCAGCTTGAGGGCGCCCAACTGACGAAGAAGAAAAGTATGCTTGTCAACCGCGAGCAGTATTCGCACCAGATGGAGCGCTATATGCGCTCGACGGACGGCAAGGTATATACCTGCGCCATCTTCTACGCCAAGAGCCGCAAGAAAGCCGAGAAGCAGATGGTGAGCCTGCGCCGCCAGTGCGCCCGCCAAAAGGAGAAGATGGTGGAACTGCCGGCCGACGCCTTCGCCTTCACCGCCCTGACGGCCGAAGAATGACGCTGACACTTCCATCCCCACCCCACCCCATTCCCTATGCCCCATAACGACCTGTACTTCCGCGTGGCCGACGCCACCTTCCGCGTGCATCTGACGGACATCGATGACGCGCGGCCCATGTTGCCCTCGTATGCCCCCTTCCATCAGCCTGACGGCTGCGGGGAGGAGGAACTGCTGTTCACCATGACGGTGAGCGACGGCGCCGTGCCCTTCGTCGGGCGCGGTACGGAACTGGGGCGCTTCGACTGCGGCGACATCGTCCACAACGTGTTCCGCACCGACGACGAGGGCTACCGCATCCTCATGACCGACATGGCGGGCCGCCGGCGCTGCGCTATGGACTGCGGACCGCAGTTTCGCCATTGCACGGCCACGCTGTATGACGGCCCCGACGCCTGCCCCACGGAGATGGCCTTCGGCCTGGGCAACGCCCTGATGCTGGCCTTCGCCTTTGCCGGTGCCTACCACAATATCCTGCTGATGCACAGTTCGGTGACGATGGTCGGCGACGACGCCTACCTCTTCCTCGGCACCAGCGGTACGGGGAAGAGCACCCACTCCACGCTGTGGCGCCGCCATATCGAGGGCGCCGACCTGCTCAACGACGACAACCCCGCGGTGCGCGTCGATGCCGACGGCGGCGTGTGGGTATATGGCACGCCATGGAGCGGCAAGACGCCATGCTACCGCAACCTGCGGCGCAGCGCCAAGGCCCTGGTGCGGCTGCAGCAGTGGCCCGAGAACGTGATGCACCGCCTGCCCGCCGTGGCCGCCTTTGCCGAGGTGGTGTCGTCGTCGTCGGTGATGATGTGGGACAAGCCGTCGTACGACGGCATCATCGCCACCGCCACGGCCGTGGTGCAGCACGTGCCGGTGTTCCACCTGAAATGCCTGCCCGACGCCGCGGCAGCACGCCTCTGTCGCGACACCATTGCAGCAGCCTACGGCCGCTAAAGCGCGCAGGTTCTGCCCTACCCCTTTCCCACCCCCCTCTCCCTCCCTTTATTTTAGAACACACCCCCATGCCTACTGCCCAACGCACCCTGCGCGCCCCCAACGCCCTGTTTTTCGCCCCCGTCAAGGCCCAACTGGAGGCCGGCGGGCAGGCCACATTCCGCCTGACAGGCCGCAGCATGCGCCCCTTTCTGGAGCACGAGCGGGACCACGTGGTGGTGGCGTCGGCACGCGGCAGGCAGATAAAGCGCGGCGACGTGGTGCTGGCGCAGCTCGGGGCCGACGTCTATGTGCTGCACCGCGTATGGCGCATCGAGGGCGACAACATGGTGCTGCGCGGCGACGGCAACCCCTATATCACGGAGCAGTGCCGCCGCGGCGACATCGTGGCCGTGGCGGTCGGTTTTCTGCGCGGTCCGCAGCGCAAGCCCTGCGCCCTGACGTCGCGGGCATGGCGGCTGCACTCGGCGCTATGGCCCGCCTCACCCCTCGGCCGCCGCATCCTGCTGCGCCTGCACCGCATGTTGGTGCTGCCCTGGTTCCCCATCGTCGGCCACGGCCGCGTGGAGGGCGTATGACGCGGGGGCCACACCTATCACTGCACACACACTTACAAAACAAACTATACCCCCATGAAAATAAAACAAGGTATCGAACTGCGCAACGTCTGCGGCGAGAACGTCCTCATCGCCCAGGGCATACAGAATCTGGACATGTCGCACCTGATTGTCCTCAACGAGTCGGCCGCACTGGTATTCAATGCCGTCCGCACGATGGACGCCTTCACCGCCGACGACGTGGTGAACATCCTCACGGCCGAATATGACGTGACGCCGGAGGCCGCCCGTACCGACGCCACCCGCCTGATGGACGAGTGGCTGAGCCAGAAGGTGGCGGAATAGCAATAATAATTTATAGAAAAACCTGTTCAGCGTTGAAGTTGGGCGAGCGGCGCACTGCCGCTCAAGCGTTGACGAGCGCCTCTTCTCCCTCCCCACAAAACAGCATGGGCTGCACCATCCTGACGGAAGGTACAGCCCATGCTGTAAGAAGAGGGTTGGGAGAGAGGTTTATCCCAGCTGCTCGGCGATGAAGGCCTTCATGGCAGGCAGGGCGGCTTCGGCGCTCTGGAGCAGTTTGAACTGGGCCTTGGAGCGGACCAGGTTGTGCTCGGCATACTGCGTCTTGTAGTAGGTGTCGCCGTTGATGTAGTCGGCCAGGAAGCGCACGGTCTGCATGTAGGGGAAGAGGCAGGCGGCGTAGGGCAGGTTTTCAATCTCGACGGGTGTGAGGAAGCACTTGGCGCTCTTGACGTAGCCCTCGGCGAAGGCGCGGAAGATGTCCATGTTGAAGTTGACATTGTCGAGGTCCTTGTCGTCTTCGGCACCGGTGTTGGCGGCAGAGCGGAGGAAGTCGCCGAAGTCGGAGAAGATGAAGTTGGGCATGACGGTGTCGAGGTCGATGACGCAGAGCACGTTGCCGTCCTTGTCGAAGAGGATGTTATCTACCTTGGTGTCGCAGTGGCAGATGCGCTTGGGCAGTACGCCTTCGCGGTGCAGGCGTTCGCCCTTGCACATTTCCTCGGCGCGCTTCTCGAGTTCGTCCACGAGCCACTGCACTTCGGCCAGACGGCCGGCTTTGTTCTCGGCCACAGCCTCACGCAGCTGCTGCAGGCGGAACTCCATGTTGTGGAAGTCCTTGATGGTCTCGCCGAGCTGTACGGGGATGTCGGCCAGCATGGCCTGGAAGTGGCCGAAGGTCTCGCCGACGATGCGCGAGGTCTCGGGGGTGACGGCCGTCTGCGACACGGTGTCGGGGATGAAGACCATGACGCGCCAGAACTTGCCGTCATGCTCGTAGTAGTACTTGCCGTCGTTGGCGGGCACAAAACTGAGCACGCGGCGGTCGATGTCGGCCACGCCGTCGGCTTCGTACTTCTTGCGGATATGGCCGGTGACGGCGACGATATTGCCCATGAGCATCTCTACGTCGGGGAAGATAGCGGTGTTGATGTGCTGGAGGACGTAGTCGGGGGCGCTGCCTTCGGTGACTACCTTATACGTGGTGTTGATGAGGCCGTTGCCGAGGGGTTTTACTTCTGCTACGTTGCCCTCGATGGCAAACTGGGCCACGATGTGCTTAAGGTCTTTCTGTTCCATGGATATAAGATAAAGATTAAGGTTGTGTGAATATGTGGCACAAATATACACAAAAACAAAAGAACGCCGCAGGGTGCTGCGGCGTTTTTTTGGATTTTCTGCTTCGCGACGTATTGCGCGGGACGTAAAGTGCGGCGGGGCTTACTTGTTGTCGCCGTTGGGACCGACATAGAACACGCGGCCGGCTTTGCGGGGGCGGGCCTCGGGCAGCGGGCCGTCGGCATAGCCTATGGCCAGATGGCCGATGCCTTCATACTCGCCCTCGACGCCGATGGAGCGGAGCCACTCCTGCCACTGCGGCAAGGCGAACACCTGGCGTGCGCGGTGAATCCAGCAGGTGGCCAGACCCAGGCTGTGGGCGGCCAGCATCATGTTGCCCAGCGCCAGCGAGCCGTCGTAGAGGTAGGTCGGCGTGAAGGTGCGCGTCAGGACGATGATGACGGCGGGTGCGCCGTAAAAGGGGTCGCGGACGGGCATGTCGAAGAAGGTGGCGTTGTCGGCCGAGAGGCGGGCGATGACGTCGGGGTCGGTGACGGTGATGATGGCCCAGGGCTGGCGGTCGTGGCCCGAGGCGGCGAAAGTGCCGGCCTCAACCACCTGCTCGAGCAGGTCCCGGGGTACGGCGTCGGAGCGGAACTTGCGCACGCTACGGCGCGTCTTCATATTTTCGATGGCGGCGTTGCTCATGACGGGGCTTACTTCTTGAGGTTAAAGCCCAGGTACATGCCGTCGTACTGCGTAGAGAGGGAGCTCAGGGCCGTGTTCGACGACTTCTTCGTCAGGGCGGAGATGCCGTTGATGAGGCCCAGCAGTTTTTCGCTCTCATAGAGGATGCTCAGGCTGTTGCCGGCCAGCGACACCTTGGGGGTGACGCTCTTGATGCCGGCCAGGTAGGTCATGGTCACGGTCTTGGCCTCGTTGTTGACGGTGTATTTGCCGTTGACGGTGCGGCCGCCGAGGTTGGCGGTGTAGGTGCCGTCGGCGTTGAAGGTGAAGGAGCAGTTGCCCTTCGTCACGCCCACCTTCGAGAGTGCCGAGGTGAGCTGCGTCTTGATGCGCTCGGCCGCCAGGGCGCCGCCGGCTTTGGAGAGCAGGTTCTCGCTCTCGAAGACGCAGGCGGGCTCTTCAAACTGCCATGTGCCTACGAGTTTGTCCTGCGTCAGCGTCGTCGATTGTCCGACGAGGTTTTGCAGCAACGATGTCAGTCCGCCGGCGATGGTCTGTCCGGCGCCCTGCGTGGTGCTGCCTGTGTTCTGTGCCTGTGCCAGACCGGAGGTGCCTGTACAAGCCGTCGTCATCATGGCGATGACCATGACGGCCAGAGAAAGGATGGTCTTTTTCATCTGTGGTTATGATTTGAAAGGAGAGTAAAATGTGTTGACGGAAGATTGGACTATGTCAGAAGTGGAGGTTCAGGTCGATGCCCACGGAAGCGGGGTCGGCATACTGTGCGAAGCGGTTGCCCATGCTCTCGAACGAGAAGGTGGCCATGCGCGTGTCGGTCAGGTTCTTTGCCCACAGGGTGATGTCCACGTTTCCGGGCAGTTCGACGCCGAGGCGTGCATCGAGTTGTGCGGCGAAGGGCTGGCTGAAGGTGTTGGCCTCGTCCCACCATATCTGTCCGGCGCCGGCCACGTTGGCCGCCAGGGTGACGGCGTGGATGGCCTTGCTGCTGATGGGCTGACGCCAGGCGGCGCTCAGGCCCATGGTGTGGCTCGGGGCGAAGGGCACATGGTTGTCTTTGTAGGAAATGTCGCCAAGGTCGTAGCGGGTGAATACGGCATGGGTGAAGCCATAGTTGCCGCCGAGCGTCAGGCGGTTGTCAAAGAGGATGGCGCGCAGGGCCAGTTCGCCGCCGCAGGAGCGTGTGCGTCCGGCGTTGACCATGCGGCGACCCATGCCGCTGCGGGCAAACTGTGCCAGCTGCTGGTCTTTGGTGAGCATACAGAACAGGGTGTAGTCGGCGCGCAGGGCACGGTCGAAGAAGTAGAGGTGGCCGCCCATCTCAAAGTTCCACGACTGCTCGGGCTTGTAGGCCAGATGGTTGATGTCGGCTGCCTCGGGCGTGTTGGGGTCGATGCTCTGCGTCAGTCCGGCGATGGCGAGTTCTTTCACCTCCTGTGGCATAACGGGCATGGCCTGGATGGTGGCGATGCTGTAGTCCTTGACGCCGAGCATGATGTCGCGGCGCAGTTCGGACTGCGACAGGTCCGAGTAGCTCTGGATGTTGTAGCCGCCCGAGCGGTAGCCCTTCGACACCGCCAGATAGACGTTGCCGCGGCCGCTGCGGTGGTTATACTGCAGCGCCACCTTGGGGAGCACCTGCCAGGTGTCGTCCGACAGGTGGCCGTTCACCATCGCCTTGGGGGTGAGCACCGTGTTGACGCCAAACTGCGGCATGGCGAAGGTGCATTCGCTGCCGTAATCTACGCCCGACTGCATGCGGAGCGTCGTGTGCGTATAGTCGAGGCGCACGCCCGCTGTGGCCGAGAGGCCGTGGCCGAGGTCGAACGTCGATTGGTGGAAGAGCGCCGCGTTGACCAGCGGTGTAGAGAAGCGCGAGCCCAACTGCATCTCGTTGGACGTGAAGGCCAGCGACATGGGCGGGTTTTTCGGCAGGACGGCGGCAAACATGCCGTTGAGGAAGGCCATGCCGTCGGTGTGGAACGTCACGGGGCACAGCGTGCGCATCTGCTGCACGGAGGCAAAGGCACCCGTCGTCCATTTCCACTGGCGGCCGGGCAGACTCTTGAGCACCAGTTCTTCGCTAAGCGTGTTGCTGCGCTGGCGCTGCGTGAGCGAGAAGATGTCGGCGTGGACAAAGTCTTGGTCGATGAAATAGCGGTCGCGCAGGTACTGCCATGCCGTAATCGACGAGAGGATGAAGTGGGGCGTCTGCCATTCCACGCCGGCGCTCGTCGTGGCCAGTTCGCGGCGGTAGCGGCTCTGGCGGTTTTGTGCGATACGTCCCGAGTCGGCACGGTAGGCGGGGCTCGACGGCTTCGTCAGGTAGTAAGGACAGGCCTTCTCGTCGCTATATTCGTAGGTAGCCGTCAGGTCAGCGCGCAGATGGCTCGAGGGTCGCCATGCCAGGCGCACCTTACCGCCGGCGGCCTCGCTGCCATCGGCCTTGCTGCCGCTGTGGGCATTGCGGCGGAAGCCGTTCTCGCCCTCGTAGAATCCGCCGACGCTCATCGCCACGCGGCTCGAGGGGTGCAGGTAGGTCACGGCGCGCACGGCGCGGCCGCCGTTGGGCACAGAGCCGGACAGGCTCACGTCCGTCCCCGTATGGCTGAAGGGGTCTGCCGTGAACACGCGCACCAGGCCGCCCATTGAGTTGCGACCGTAGAGCGTGCCCTGCGGACCGCGCAGCACATCGACGCGGGCAATGTCGAGGAAGGCGAAGTCGTAGGCCGACTTGTCCATGACGGGGACGTTATCGACGTACAGGCCCACCGCCGGCGTATTGATGCGCGAACCGATGCCGCGGATATACACCGCTGACGTTTGGCGCGAGCCGTAGTCGGGCATGAAGTAGTTGGGGGTGAAGGTCGAGATGTCCTTGATGTCGTCGGCGCCCATATTGGTCAGCGTCGTTCGGTCGAAGATGGAGATGGAGATGGGTTGCTGGCGGAACGTCATGGTCTCTTTCGGCGAGGCCACGACGATGGCCTCCTCCATGTCGTAGTTGCGCAGCGTGTCGGCGGGTGTCGCCGTGGCCATGGCCGGCATGGCAGCCAGCCATGCTGCTGCAGGCAGGATGGGGGTTTTTTTTCTCATTGTTAGGTTTTTGGGTGTGAATAGGTGTAGGGGAGTGGGGCGGAGAGCCCGGAATGCCCGGGCCTTCCGGAGGACCCGGAATCTCCGGAAATTCCGGAAAACCCGGAAAACCCGGGACGTCCGGCGTGAGGCCGCGGCTTTCAGGCGCCTCGGCTCAGTATGGCGTCGATGCCGCCGGCCAGCAGCGTCATCGAGGGGAAAAGCAGGTCGGCGCCGAGGCTTGTTAGGGCGCTGTCGGGCAGAGGGCCCGTGTTGACGGCGATGGTCAGGATGCCTGCCGCCACGCCCGCCGTGACGCCCAGCGGGGCGTTCTCGACGACGATGGCTTCGTGGGGTTTGAGCCCCGTCTTTTCCAGGGCGCAGAGGTAGGGCTCGGGGTTGGGCTTGCCCTGCTTGACGTCCTTGCTCGAGACGATGCGCTCGGGGGCGAAGTAACCGGGATAGCCCGTCTGCAGGCGCTCCAGCAGCGACTGCTGGCCGCTGCCCGTGACGACGCAGATGGTGCGGCCGGCCGCCTTGACGCGGGCCAGCACCATGTCGGCGCCCTCCATCTTGCCCGCCGTTGGGCAGGCGTTGAACAGGCGGCACTTCTCGGCATATATTTGCTCTATCTCGGCCTCGGTGGCGGGGCGTCCATACCGGCGCTGCATGAGGATGTTGATGGTGTCGGCACCGGTGCGTCCCTCGTGCATATACGCCTCCTCGGGCGTCATGTCCAGGTGGAAGGTTTGGGCCGTCTGCACCCACGACGTGGCGTGGTTGGGCATGGAGTTGAACAGGACACCGTCCATATCGAAGAGCACGGCGCGCGGTGCAAAACGCTCACCGCAGCGCTGCTCATAGCGATTTACGGCTTGCGCCACCTCCTCCATACTGGGGGCGGTGGCGCGCTTGGTTTCTTGGTTCATTATTCGGCAATACGTTTGCGGATGGCTTCGCTCTGGGCTTCGTAACCGGGCTTGCCCAGCAGGGCAAACATATTCTTCTTGTAGGCTTCTACGCCGGGTTGGTCGAAGGGGTTGACGCCGAGCAGCAGACCGCTCATGCCGCAGCCCACCTCGAAGAAGTAGATCAACTGGCCCAGGTGGTAGGCATCCAGTCGGGGCATGACGATGCGGAGGTTGGGTACGCCGCCATCGATGTGTGCCAGACGTGTGCCGGCCTCGGCGTTCTTGTTGACCTCATCGACGCGCTTGCCTTCGAGGAAGTTGAGGCCGTCCAGGTTCTCGTCGTCGTGGGGGAAGAGCACGTGGTGTTCGGGCTGCTCTACGGAGATGACGGTCTCGAAGATGGTGCGTTCGCCGGCCTGAATCCACTGTCCCATAGAGTGCAGGTCGGTGGTCAGGTCAACGGCAGCGGGGAAGATGCCCTTGCCGTCCTTACCCTCGCTCTCGCCGTAGAGCTGCTTCCACCATTCGTTCATGCTGTGGAGTTTGGGCTGGTAGTTGGCGAGGATTTCTATCTTCTTTCCGGCCTGGTAGAGGGCGTTGCGCATGGCGGCATACTGCATGGCGATGTTGTCCTCAAAGGCTACGTCGGTGCCGCAGGCTTTCTCCATGTCGGCCGCACCCTTCACCAGGGCGGCGATGTCGAAGCCGGCGCAGGCGATGGGCAGCAGACCCACCGGCGTGAGTACGGAGAAGCGTCCGCCGACGTTGTCGGGGATGATGAAGCTCTTGTAGCCCTCCTTGTCGGCCGTCACGCGTGCGGCGCCCTTCTTGGCGTCGGTGATGGCCACGATGACGCGGCGTGCCTCTTCCTTGCCGCGCTGTGCCTCGCACTGTGCGCGGAGCAGGCGGAAGGCCAGAGCAGTTTCGGTGGTCGTACCGCTCTTGGATATGTTGATGATGCCGAAGCGGCGTGTACTCAGGTAGTCGCAGAGTTCGGCCAGATAGTCTTCGCCGATGTTATTGCCTGCAAAGAGGATGACGGGGCCGTTGTCCTGTCGCAGCCATGCGAAGGTGTTGCCCAGGGCTTCGATGACGGCGCGTGCGCCCAGGTAGCTGCCGCCGATGCCGGCCACGACGATGGCGTCGCAGTTTTCGCGCAGCGTCTGTGCGGTGGCGTTGATTTCGTCGATGAAGGCGGGGGTTATGGATGAGGGCAGGTGCAGCCAGCCAAGGAAGTCGTTGCCGGCGCAGGTGCCGTCTTCAAGGGCCTGACGGGCAGCGGTGACAGCGGGTTTGAAGGCTTCTACAGCGCCGCAGGGGAGGAAGGAGGCGGCGTCTTTGAGTACTAAGCGGATAGACGTTTCCATATTCTGATGTTTATGCTTTGGTTCTGTGATTCATGACTTAGCGTAGCGGCTCGCTACGCCAAATCCGTCTGCAAAGGTACGCCCAATCCTTGTGAGGGCAAAGTTTTTGCCGTGTTTTTTGCTATAAATCAGAAATCCTCCCCGAAGCCTTTGGTGAAGGAACTTCGGGGAGAATTTCTTACCTGTCGGCACTTGGTTTGCCGAACTCTGACCGCGTGGAGCAGCCGTCCGTCCTATTTGCGTCCGCCATAGTTGACGGGGAGGGTGGCGGCATCGTCATAGATGGCTTCCTTGAGGGCTTCGGGTGTGACGGGCACGGCGTCGCGGCTCAGTTCGGGCACGTTGTAGCTCTTGAGCAGGGTGAGGTTATACTCGGGGTCTTCCTGCGGCAGGATGAAGGCTTTGTGGGCCCGGCCATCGGCATCGAAGTAGGCGATGTAGGGGCGGGTGTAACTGCCGTCGTCGCGGCGCGAGGAGAAGACAATCCAGCGGCCGTTGCTGCTCCATGTGTGATAACTGTCCACGTCGGGGCTGTTGGCCTCGGTGAGGGGCCGGATGGAGTCGGTCTGCAGGTCCTTGACGTAGAGGTCGGACGTCTTGTGCCAGATGTGGAACTGTCCCTTTTTGCCCATGGTGAAGAGGACGTAGCGGCCGTCGGGACTGACGCGGGGCACGGAGGCGCTGAGGCCTTGGGCGGCGCAGTCCATCTCGAGCACGGGAGTGCCGAAGGTGCGTGTGGCGGGGTCGAAGGTGATGCTCATGAGGTTGTAGTGCAGGCTGTCGCAGATTTGCGTGACGAGGTCTTCGCGCTCGCCCTTGGCCAGGCCCTTAAACTGCGGCACGTCGGCCGAGCAGTAGTACACTTTCTTGCCGTCGGGTGCCCAGCAGGGGAAGGTCTCCATCTTCTCTTCCGTCTTGAGGATGTTGAAGAGGGTGCCCTTCTCGGCGTCGAAGAAGATGAGGTCGGAGCCGAAGTCCATCACCTCGATTTTCTCGGGGTCGATAAGACGGAAGGCCTGGCCCGTCTGGTTGGACGAGAAGACCACCCAGTTTTGCTGCGGATGCCACGTGGGATAGACGGCGGCGGAGAGGATGGAGTCGGTCTTCATGCCGTACTTTCTTATCTTGCCGTTCTCGATGAACACGGTGCCGCCGTGCGTACCGCGGACGTGGAAGAGCATACGCTCGGTGGAGTAGTTTTGATAGTTGTGGCAGTTGACGCAGTGGTTGTGGAGGGTGTCGTACGAGCGGTTGTTCTCATAGATGGCCTTCTCCTCGAAGGTGGTGAGGTCGCGCTGGTAGAGGCCCATCTGGCGGTAGAGTTCGTAGCTGGGCTCGATGAGTCGGTAGGACAGGTAGCGGTCGATGGGCTCTGCCACGCTGAGGGTGGTGGCGGGGTGCCGGTGCCATTTCCCTTCTTTCTTGGTATATACGGTGAGGGTGAGCGTCTTTCCGCCCGACTTCTCCAGCAGTTCGTGCCATTCTGTCTCGTCGAAAGCGGCCTTGCCGTCGGCCGTCATGTCGGCGATGACCTGCCCGTCGCTGCCGCTGACCACGGCGGCATAGGCGTCGGCAGCGTCGCGCACCATGAAGTTGAGGGGGGCGATGTTGGAGGGGATGACCAGGTTGGTATAGTCGGGATAGAGCGCCACGGCGTGCTTGGTGGGTACGGCGTCGGTGGGCACAGTGCGGTCGCTGCCGCAGGCCGTCAGAAGGAGGGCGGCCGTCAGGGCGCAGAGTATGTACTTTTTCATGTCGTTGCTGTATATATAATAAGGTGTGGGTAGAGGGCGCAGGGTCAGTTTACCCCATGCTGCTCGGCCTGACGCACCTGTTTGGGGTCGTTGTTTTCGCAGTAGTAGTAATAGTAGTAGGTGCCGAGCCAATCGTCCTGCAGGGCTTCGCGCAGACGGGCGTTATACTCCGTCTTGATGCGCGTCTGCTCTTCGGGGCTCTTTCCCACCTGCATCTGTGTGCGCTCGTCGAGGATGGGCTTGGCGGCCGAGACGAAGGCCATGATGCGGTTGGCCTCGGCCTGCATAATCTGCGGGAAGGCTGCCGCCACGTCCGGCCGCTTATTGCCGAGGATGGCGACGACCTGCTGGAGCACGGGGGGCAACATGCGGTACTTCTGGAAATAGACCTGGATATGCGGCAGGCAGCGGTCAATCTCCTTGGAATAGAGGCAGGCGGCGATAGACGTGATGAGCGAGGGGTCGCTGCCGCTCATCAGACCGGTGTTGTAGCCCAGGAAGGCCGGGGCGCGGTAGTTCTGCTCGAAATGGCTTGCCAAGGGCTTCAGACTGCGGACGTGGGCCATCGTGGCGTCGGTCTGTATCATGCTTTCGTTGCCCACGTAGGCGCTGTACTTCTCCACAAAGGCGCCCTGGAAGGGGATGTGCGAGAGGATGGTGAGGTATTTGCGCGCCAGCGCTTCCTCGCCGTTGACGATGGCGCAGATGCACATTTGCTTGAGGACGTAGATGTTCGGACCGTTGACCACGAGGTGGTCCATAGCGCAGCGGTAGCCGATGTTGGGGATGCCGGCGTGATAGTTGGCGTCGGCAAGGAAGAGGCCATACTCTTCACTGCCGTCCTGCTTGCGGAAGCGCTCCTCGGGATAGTCGAAGGGCAGGTCGAAGATGCGCTGCAGCAGCTGGTCGGTCTCTTCAAGGGCGATGGCGTAATAGCAGGCCACGGCGCGCGAAGGGCGGCGGGCTGTCAGAGCCTCGTCGATGATGTCGCTCCAGCGGTCCTGCTGGCAGAGCAACTGTAGGCGCGAGGTGAGGATGACGTTCTGGTTGATGCGGTCGGCGGCGATGCCGGCTGCGGCCACTACGACGATGGGGCAGAGGATGCCCAACTGCAGGGCTTTCAGCCTGCTGACGGGCGACGTGGCGGCGCCGGCAGTCTCGGCAGCCTCGGCAGCAGGCTGCACCAGATAGCGACGGGCCACCGCCTTGAGCACCAGCAGCACGAGCAGCAGCGCCACGACGCCGAGGGTGACGAGGATGAAGAGCGAGGGCTCGCTCTTGTACCACAGGTGGATGCCGAGGTAGATGTAGTAGGCCAGCAGGGCGCCGCTGACCACGGAGCCGATGCCGAGCCATCCGCGGCCCACGCCGAGCAGGCGGTCGGTGAGCCGGGCGATGAGGGTGAGGCAGAGCGCGAGGAGCAGGCAGCCCAGCCAGGGGGCGGAGAATACGAGCAGGCACCAGCGGCCGATGACGTAGAGGCTGCCCCAGGCCTGACTGGTGAGGAAGGCCATGGCGCGGTCGTCGGCCATGATGAAGTTGGCCTCGGCGGCGCGGGCGAAGACGTCGCCATAGACCATCTGGCAGAAGAACCACAGGGCGACGAAGGTGACGGCATAGACCACGGCGGGCTTACTGAGGAAAGCGGACAGGGACCACTTGCGGACGGGGGCGGCCGCAGCGGGACGCGACGGCTGCTGCGGGGCGCCCTTTGGCGCCGCCTTGGCGGCTGGACGCGAGGGAGAGGATGACTTTTTAGAGGACATGAGTGGGTTTAGTGTTGGTTACGTTGGAAGAGAGGGGGAGAAGGGGCTGAAGCGTCTGCGCCCTATCCCATTGTGGAGCCCGTGCCGGGATGACACGGGCTCCACAGGGTGAGAGGGGGGATGCCGCAGGCCGGGCGGCGCCGGAATGCCTCAGCGCACCACAACCTTCCGGCCGTTGACGATATAGAGGCCGGCGTCAAGGCCGTCGATGACGGTCTGGGGCTGACCGGGCATGATGCGGCGCACCAGCTGGCCGCCGACGGTGTGGATGGTGATGGGGCGAGGCTGCGTGCTGTGGACGAAGATGCAGCCCTGTCCGCCGCTGACGGCCAGATGGGCCTCGTCGGTGACGGGGGCGTCGGCAGCGCCGTCGGGTTTGGGCGTGTAGCCATACTGCTCGTCGAGGTAGCTGAGGCGGGCCTCAATCCATGTGGCGATGTAGTCCACGTCGCCAGCGATGTTGCTGTGGTAGCTGTACCACTTGGTCTGCTCGCGTTTGTCGGCGCCGCTCTCAGCGAAGAGGTCGCGGTAGTCGGTGAAGCGCTTGACGAGCTTGGACACGGTAAACTCGCCCTCGCGCAGTTCGGCATAGCGGCTGGCCAGCGTCTGCTCCCAACCCCAGTAGTTGCTGTTCTTCAGACGGTGGAAGAGGGTGAAGGTGCCGTGCTCGTTGTTCCAGAGGAAGGTGTCGAAGTCCTGTGCCGGATAGGTGCGACTGCTGCTGCCGTCCCAGCGGCGGCCCCATGTGCCGTCGAGGTCCCAGATGGCGAAGCCCACCTTCTGGCTGTACTTCTGTGCCTTGGTGTCATAGACGAAGAAGAACATGTTCTTGCCATGGTTGTCGGTGGCGAGCATGGTTTCGATGAAGAGGTAGTAGTCGGTGGCCACGGGGAAGTCGAACCAGGTGCCGATGCCGTTGTCAAACTCCTCGTCGGAGGAGGTGGCGACGAAGTTGACGGCGTTCCAGAGGGGTCCCCAGTCGATCTTCTCGTCCTCCCAGTCGGGGTACTTCACCTCATAGTTGGCCCAGGTTTCCGAGCGGGTATTGTTGTTGTAGCTGCGGGGGGCCGTCTTGGGGAAGACGTTCGAGTCGGTGTTGTGACCCATGAACACCTCGTAGCCCCACTGCGACGACTTATAGAGCACGCCGTGGATTTCGGCCTCGGTGCTGTCGGTCTCGGCTACATACTTCTTCAGCTTGAGCTGCTTGCGGTCCATCTTTTCTGTCATGCAGTAGAGGCCGTGGTAGGCACCGTTGAGGAATACCTCGACGAAGCGTCCGCGGGTGCCGCTCTTGGCCTTCTTCTCATAGCCCAGCTGGCGGTGGTAGGGCGGCGTGGCGAAGTCGTTCCAGAGGTCGGTGCTGACGCGGTTGCGCATGCAGGCCTTATCAACGGCCATGGCGTCGAGAATCCAGTTGTTGTCGTCGCGCAGGCCGAAGTATTCGCGATCGACGCTGTTGCCTTCGGCGTCGCGCAGTTTGATGGCGAAGCTCTTCTTGGCATAGCTCTGTGCCGATGCGCCGCGGTAGCGGAAGGCGGCGATGACCGTGCTGTCGTAGCCTGCGATGTCGGCGTCGGTGACGCGCATGGTGCCCGTGGTGTAGGTGCTGCGGTTGCACGAGGGCATGGTCAGTTCGACGATAGGCAGGAAGGTGAAGTGGAGGGGCGCAGTGGCCACCTCTTCGTTCGTATCCTCATTGACCACCGTCAGGGTGTAGCTCTCCTCACAGGTGATGGCGGGGATGGTGATGGCGCCGGTGCCCGCTTCGGGGGCGTTGTCGCCGATGCGCAGGCTGTAGCGTGCGTCGTTGGCCTTGAAGGTGACGTGCAGGGTGTCGCTGTAGTCGGCGCCGCCGCGCAGGCTTTCGGGCAGGGTGGCGTAGTAGGCTTTGGCGTTGCGGTCGTAGGTCAGGTCTTTGCCGCCCAGGCGCAGGGTATCGACATAGGCACGGAAGCCCGAGGGTTTCACCTGTCCTACGGTGATGCCGTTCTCGGCCAGGTGGCTGACGTGGCGGGCGTCCGACGAACTGAACACGAAGGTCGAGCCGCTGTCCACGTCGTAGAGGCCGACGGCGCGGCCCGACGAGAGGTTGTAGTCGTTCCAGCTGAGGTAGTAGCTCTGCCGGAAGTCGTTATCGGGCATGTTGTCCGTCTTGGTCAGGGCATAGCCCTCGTAGCCCAGCACCTGCTCAAACGAAGTTTTCCACGTGTTCTTGCCGGCGGTGTCGCCTGTGGAGAGGGAGAGGGCGCGTCTGCCGTTGTAGTTATAGTAGAAGGAGGTGGAGACGTAAGCACCGTTGTCGGCAAAGATGTTGAGGCCGCCGTCGGTCTGAACGAAGTAGAATTTGGTCGTAGGCTCGGCCGTCTGGACCAGACTGGTGCCGCTGACGCCGACATACTGGCCCGAACGGATGTTCTGTATGCTGTAATAGACAGGGTCTTTCAGGTCTGTCGTCACCACGACGGGGTCGGACAGGCCCACGCGTTCCCAAGCCTCGCCGGCGCTGTTGATGCCGCTCTCGCCGCTGACGTTGCCGCCCTCTTCGTTGTCGGCCTCATCAACGACGATGCTCTTGCCCTCCTCGTCGTAGAGCAGGAAATAGCCGTTGGCGGTATTGGCCGAGCCATAGGTGCCCATCAGGAAGGTGCCGTCGGTGCGGAGGTTGAAGTACTGCTCGCTGTTGCCGACGTTGACGATGATGACCGAGCCCATGGTGTTCTCGACGATGGTCCAGTGGGCCTCTGCCTGCGAGGCGTCGTCGGTGAGCTGCAGGCCCTTGGCGGTATATTCGCCGGCCTCGTTCGTCAGACGGCCCTCCACATAGACCAGATACTGGCCCGTGACGACGTTGCTGAAGGTGTAGCCCTGGTCGTCGCGCGTGACGGTCCACCACGCGTCGTCGGGCGTCTCGGCGGCGTTGTTGAGGTAATAGACCATCGGGGCGGCGTCGTGCTGTGCGCCGAGCGTCACGCAACCCGTGGGGTTGTTGACGCAGACAATGCGGTACTTCTTTCCGCTCTCAATGCTGAGGGCGGCATGGGCTGCTATGCTGAGCAGCAGACCGCAGAGGATGAGGGTAAAATGCTTCATGGTAATAGGGTAGTTTGTTTTATGGGCCAAATTTACGATAAAAAAACGGGCTTCACGCACGCGGATTCTACTTTTTTATCGCGTTTATCGCGCGTGCCCCGGACGGCGTGTGCGGGCGTTTTTTTCGGGGTGTGCAATTCACTCTTTTACGTTTGTTAACTTCGAGAATGCCCACGAAATCGACCGTCCACCTCGGCGGCCGAAAATAACGGCAATATGGCGCGTTTGATTTTGACGTTATATGGCGCAAACTTGAATATGTTGCGGCGCATTCGTTAAACCTTCTGAATTTCCGGCCTTCCGAGCCCGAAAACCGCCTGCTGTTAGCCGCCGAAGGGCAGGCGATTCGCGCTCCACTGTTTGGGCGACAGGAATTTCTGTCGCCCAAACAGGAAATCCTGTCGCCCAAATCGGGGGAGCATCATGCGTTTTTCGTCCTCCGCCACGCCGTTTCGCTTCTATTTGCAGCGCCGGGGCGGTTCACGTTATTGGCTGCAAAACTCACGTTATTGACCCGGTGTGCAACGCGCCGTGCAGGCCCTTTCACCACCGGCAGGGACGCTGCGGGCGAAAGGCGGAAAGAGGGCGGTTCATGGCGCCATGGATGAAGGGCGGACAGGGGCAGGGATGACGAGGGGGGTTATAAAAAAAACAGCGAAGGGGCAGAATGTCATACAAAATCATTACCTTTGCAAAATCTTGGGGCTCTGCCTTTAGTGCGCACAGCATGTCGCACCGTTGAGGCAGGGCCATCTACAGCCAACAGACTTTCACCAATGAATATCCTCGAACTAAGCGAACAAGAAATCTGCCGCCGCAACAGCCTCGAAGCGCTCCGCGCCGCCGGCATCGACCCCTACCCCGCCGCCGAATATCCTGTGTCGGCCCACGCCGACGACATCCGCGCCCAATTCTCGGACGACGCCGAGCCGCGTCAGGTGTGCATCGCCGGACGCATGATGGGACGACGCATCATGGGCAAGGCCAGTTTTATGGAACTGCAGGACGCCACGGGCCGCATACAGGTGTATGTCACCCGCGACGACATCTGCCCCGAAGAGAATAAGGACCTCTACAACACGGTGTTCAAAAAGCTGCTCGACCTGGGCGACTACGTCGGCGTCAAGGGCTTCGTCTTCCGCACACAGACGGGCGAAATCTCCGTGCACGCCCAGGAGCTGACCGTGCTGGCCAAGAGCATCAAGCCCCTGCCCGTGGTCAAGGAAAAGGACGGCGTAACCTACGATGCCTTCGACGACCCCGAACTGCGCTACCGACAGCGCTACGTCGATCTCATCGTCAACCAGGGCGTCCGCGAGACCTTCGTCAAGCGCTCGGCCATCCTTCGCGAAATGCGCCACGCCCTGGACGAGGCGGGCTACATGGAGGTGGAAACGCCTATCCTCCAGCCCATCCCCGGCGGCGCCAGCGCACGCCCCTTCATCACGCACCACAATACGCTCGACACGGACCTCTACCTGCGCATCGCCACCGAGCTCTACCTCAAGCGCCTCATCGTGGGCGGATTTGACGGCGTGTATGAGATTGGAAAGAACTTCCGCAACGAGGGCATGGACAAGAGCCACAACCCCGAGTTTACCTGCATCGAGCTCTACGTGGCCTACAAGGACTACAAGTGGATGATGTCGTTCACCGAGCAACTGCTCGAGCGCATCTGCACCGCCGTCAACGGCAAGCCCGAGGTCGAGGTGGATGGCAAGGTCATCAGTTTCAAGGCCCCCTACCGCCGCCTGCCCATCCTCGAGGCCATCCGCGAGAAGACGGGCTACGACCTCCGCGGCAAGAGCGAGGACGAGATACGCGCCATCTGCGACGCCCTGGGCATGGAGACGGACGAGACCATGGGCAAGGGCAAACTCATCGACGAAATCTTCGGCGAATACTGCGAGGGCACGTACATCCAGCCTACGTTCATCACGGACTATCCCGTGGAGATGTCGCCCCTGACCAAGAAGCACCGCACCGACGCGGGCCTGACCGAGCGCTTCGAACTCATGGTCAACGGCAAGGAACTGGCCAACGCCTACTCCGAGCTCAACGACCCCATCGACCAGGAAGAACGCTTCCAGGACCAGCTGCGCCTGTCGGAGAAGGGCGACGACGAGGCCATGTTCATCGATCAGGACTTCCTCCGCGCCCTGCAGTATGGTATGCCGCCCACCTCGGGCATCGGCATCGACCGCCTCACCATGCTCCTCACCGGACAGACGCAGATTCAGGAGGTGCTCTTCTTCCCCCAAATGCGCCCCGAAAAGAAGGCCCCGCGCGACAACACCGCGGCCTACACCGCCTGCGGCATCGCCGAAGAACTGGTACCCCTGCTCCAAAAGGCGGGCTACAACATGGTGGCCGACCTGCGCGACTGCAACGCACAGAAGGTGCAGCAGCAACTGGGCGAGATTATCAAGAAGTACAAACTGGACGTGGCCAAACCTTCGGTAGATGACATCAAGGGATGGCATATCCCCGCATAACCAACACCCTACCACTCATCCTCGCCAACGTGTACGAAAACGCCAACATAGCCATCCTCGGCGGCGGCAGCTGGGCTACCGCCATAGCCAAGATTGTGCTCGAGAAGGCACCGCGCATCACATGGTATATGCGGCGGCCCGAAACTATCGAGGACTTCAAAAGGCTGGAACACAACCCGTCCTACCTGACGAGCGTCCACTTCGACACGTCGCGCATCACCTTCTCGACCGACATCAACGAGGTGGTGCGCACCAACGACATCCTGGTATTCGTCACCCCGTCGCCCTACCTCAAAAACCACCTCAAAAAACTCAAGGAGAGGCTGACGAACAAAATCGTCATCACCGCCATCAAGGGCATCGTGCCGGACGAAAACCTGATCTGCACGGAGTATTTCCGCACCGTCTATAACGTGCCGGACGAAAACCTGGCCGTCATCGGCGGACCGAGCCACGCCGAAGAGGTGGCGCTCAACCGCCTGACGTACCTCACCATCGGGTGTACCGACGAGGCCAAGGCCAAGGGCTTCGCCGAACTCATCGAGGGCAGTTACGTCAAGACCAAGACCAGCACCGACGTCATCGGCATCGAATACGCCTCCGTGCTCAAGAATGTCTATGCCATCGCCGCCGGCATATGCAACGGTCTGAAGTATGGCGACAACTTCCAGAGCGTGCTCATGGCCAACGCCGCACAGGAGATGAACCGCTTCCTGCGCGCCGTCTATCCCATCGAGCGCAATATCTACGACAGCGTCTATCTGGGCGACCTCCTCGTCACGGCCTACTCCAACTTCTCCCGAAACCGCGTCTTCGGCACGATGATTGGCCGAGGCTACTCGGTGAAGTCGGCACAGATAGAGATGGAAATGATTGCCGAGGGCTTCTTCGGCACCAAGTGCATGACGGACATCAACCGCCACTACCACGTCAACATGCCCATCCTCGACGCCGTCTATAACATCCTGTACGAACGCATATCGCCCGCCGTGGAGATAAAACTGCTTACCGACTCGGTAAGATGAACCAGCCCGCGCCGGCCGCATACCACACCACTGACAGGAGACCATCTGTATCCCCCCAACGCAGGACGCTCGCCCACAACGGCACACCGCAGTCCCGCCCACGGCGGACGGTACACATGGTCTCCTGCCTTTTCACCCAGCACACCTCACACAAACCTTTCAAGGCTCAGACTGTTTTCACCATCCTCACAACCTCTTCACACCATGAGAAGATTTCTACCCCTTCTGCTCTTCCTGCTCGCCGCCACCCACGCCAACGCGTTTATCAAGATAGAGAGCGGCAAAAACTACCGTCTGGTCTGCATGCACCAGCCGGGCGGCTGCGTCGTCACGGGTGCCGCCCACAGCGCCGTGCCCTACGTTTATTACCTGACGTCCTACACCTCCGTCCCCGACGATGGCTGGTGGACCGTCACCAAGTCGGGCAGCGGCTACACCCTGCGCAACGCCGCCACGGGGCAGTACCTTATCTATAAGAACGAACGCCTGCAGAACGCCCAGGGGCAGTATCTGGCCAAGGGATTGCAGTTGGCCGACGAGGCCACGGGCAACAACGCCCTCTGGACCTTCTCCGAGACGGCCGAACGCCAGGTCATCATCCAGAGCGTCGGCACGCCGGGACAGTATTTCAACCTGCGCACGGACGGCTCCTACCTGGTGGGCACCTACACCTCGCCGGGCACCTCGGCCAACGGCCGCTACATGCTCTACAACGAGAAGGGCGAGAGCGTCATCACGGACGAGGAGATTGTCGAGCCCGACCCCAATGCGCCGCTCTACACCTGGCACCGGCATGTCACAGACGTGCGGCTCGGCGGCAAGAGCGTCGTGACCGACGAGGACGAGGGCGTGTTCTACGCTCAGGTGCCCACGGCGCTGCGCCACGGTGCCGACTGGGCCACCTCGCTCACGGCGACGCTCACACCGCTGGCCGACGGCATGACGCTGCGCCTCGACGACATCGCACCCGACGCGAACGACAGTCTGACGCTGGCCGAGGTATCGTGCGAGGAGGACCACCGCCTCTCGCTGCTCGACAGCGATGGCAACGAGGTGACGAGCGTGCCCCTGCGCCTGACGTTCCTCCCTCTGGTGGAGATTCGTATGCCGTCGTGCAACAGCAGCACCTACACCACCGGCACCATGCGCGTCACCGACGCCGACCTCGCGGGCTACGACAGCACCGTCATCGCCGCCTTCCGCTACCGCGGCGCCTCGGCACAAAACTATGCCAAGAAGAGCTTCGCCATCAAACTGCGTGACGCCGAGGGCAACAGCGTCGATCGCGAGTACTTCGGTCTGCGCGACGACAACAACTGGATTCTCGACGCCATGGCCATCGACCGCGCCTGCATGCGCAACCGCGTCAGCACGGACCTCTGGAACGACTTTGCCGCATATCCCTGGTACCGCCGCAACGGCACGGAGAAGAAGGCCCGCACGGGAACCCGCGGCCGCTTCGTCGAGGTGTTCCTCAACGGCAAGTACCACGGCCTCTACTGCATGACGGAGAAGATTGACCGCAAGCAACTCAAACTGAAGAAGTACGTGGCCGAGACCGACAGCACGGCGGCCGAGATTCACGGCGTGCTCTACAAGTCGTCACAGTGGTGCGACGAGGTGCACATGACCATCGGCACCACGCCCCGCGCCTACGACAACAACAAGCGCAGCGAGACTTGGGCCTCGTGGGAGGTGAAGTATCCCGACTGGGAGGAGGAGAAGATCGACTGGGGCCCACTATGGAACGCCATCAACTTCATCACCACCAGCGAGGAGGAGTACTTCAACGACAACTTCTCGGCCTACTTCGACCAGCCCATGGTACGCGACTACTACCTGCTCGTCGAACTCATCCGCGGCAACGACAACGCGGGCAAGAACATGTACCTCTTCGGCTACGACATCCTCGGCGCGAAGTACAAGAAGTGCCTGGGCATCGCCGTGTGGGACATGGACAGCTCGTGGGGACGCAACTGGAACGCGGCCGACCTCTACTATACCTACGACCAACCGCTCTCGGCCTTCTATAGTAACTTTGGCCTCTTCGTGCGCCTCGAACGCAGTACCTACTGGAACTGGAAGCAACTGGCGGCCCAACGCTACGCCGAACTGCGCACGACGTTCTTCCAGCCCGAGGCGCTCATCAAGCGCTTCACGGACTACCGCGACCTCTTCCTCGAGAGTGGCGTCACCGAGCGCGAGAAGCAGCGCTGGCCGTCGTACCACCCCGACATCGCGGGCGACGTCACCGACATCGCCACGTGGATAGAGCGCCGCATCGAGTTTCTCGACACGCAGTACGGCTACGTGCCGCCCGTTGCCGGCGTCGATGCCGCCCCGACCGACAAACCGGCCGTCCTGGCCGAGGGTGGACAGGGCGAGATTCTGATTCACGCCACACGCCCGGCCGACATCACCATCCACACCACCGACGGCCGCCTCGTCCGGTGCCTGCACGTCACGCAGCCCCTCACCGCCGTCGGCCCGCTGCCCGCCGGCCTCTACGTCGTGGCGGGACAGAAGGTGGTGGTACGCTGATGCTTGTTTCATTCCTCCTCTTTTCCCTCCATTTCTCATGCTCCCCATCCCCGACCTTCTGCAACAGGCGCAACTGACGCCGACGGCCATGCAGGCCGACATGCTCCGCGCCGCCACCGCCACCGATGGCGCCGCCCACCTGCTGCTCCTGGCCCCCACGGGCACGGGCAAGACGCTGGCGTACCTGCTGCCCATGCTGCAGCTGCTCTGCCCGGAAAGCCCGGAACGTCCGGAAAGCCCGGAATATCCGGAGTCTCCGGAAAATCCGGAAAATCCGGAACGTCCGGCCTCTCCAGCCGGCCCCGCCGCCATCATCGTCGTGCCCACCCGCGAACTGGCCCTTCAGGCCGACGAGATGCTCGCGCGCCTCAAGAGCGGCGTCAAGAGCCGGTGTCTCTATGGCGGACGCCCCACGATGGACGAGCACCGGCGCCTGCGCGAGGTGCGCCCGCAGGTGGTCTTCGCCACGCCGGGACGCCTCAACGACCACCTCGACAAGGGCAACATCGCCGCCTCGGCCGTGCGCATCCTCGTCATCGACGAGTACGACAAGTGCTTGGAGATGGGCTTCCGCGACGAGGTGACGCGCATCGCCGCCCGCCTGCCGCGCGTGGAGCACTGCTGGCTCACGTCGGCCACGGCCACCGAAGATGCCCGCCTGCTGGCGGCCCAACTGCCGGGCGGCGGCCGCCTGCAGACGCTCGACTATCTTGACGCGGACAGCCGCGCCGCCGCTCGCCGCATACGCCTGCACAGCGTGACCTCGCCCGAGCGCGACAAATTGGAGACGCTGGGCCGCCTGCTCTCCGCCATCGGCGGTGCACCGGCCATCGTCTTCGTGGCACACCGCGAGAGCGCCGAGCGCGTGGGACGCTATCTCGACAGCGAAGGCTTCGACTGCGTGGTCTATCACGGCGGCATGGAACAGGAACGGCGCGAGAAGGCTTTGGGGAAATTCCGCGGCGGCTGCGCCAACGTCATGGTTTCGACGGACATCGCCGCTCGCGGCCTCGACATCCCCGAGGTGGAGGCCGTGGTACACTATCACCTGCCCGACAGCGAGGCTACCTTCACCCACCGCATCGGCCGCTCGGCACGCTGGGAGGCCACGGGCACGGCCTACCTCATCCTCGGCCCCGACGAGACGCTGCCGCCCTACGCCGCCGACGCCACGCCCTTTGCTGTGGGCCGCACGCCCGTCCGCCCCACACCCTGCCGCATGGCGGCGCTCTATATCGGCCGCGGCCGGAAGGAGAAGGTGTCGCGTGCCGACGTCGTCGGCTTCCTCTGCAAACAGGGCGCACTGACCGCCGCCGACATCGGCCGCATCGACCTCGCCGACCACCACGTCATCGTCAGCCTGCGCCGCGAATGCCTCGCCGCCGTCATCCGCCGTGTGGCCGGCCAGAAGATAAAAGGTCTCAAGACGCACTACCTGCCGGCATAACGCCCGCGTCCCAAATGGCCACCATGGCCTCGCCGCCGGCCAGCAGTTGCTCGGCAGCCTGCCACGGCCGCGTCGGGACGATGCGGAAACGCGATGCCGGCGGCAGCACGCGGCGCAGGCCCAGCGCCACCATCCCCATGGTGCGACGCAGGTTCAGTTCGACGCAGGGGTGCAACGCCCATCCGTCGGCCGTTCGCACCAGCATCATATCGACGCCCATCACCCCCGTATAGCGGCCACCGATATAGCCGCGCAGAACATCGGCCACCACCCTGCCCACCACGGGCAGAGCCGGGCGCAAGCCCTCCGGCAGGTGTCCGGCAAGGGCGGCATCGTCGGCCACCACATTGCCGCCATAGCGGCCGCTGCTGGTCTCGAACACCGACAGGCCGGCATAGTGCACACCGGCCGTATCGGCCTCAAACTCCATTGCGAAATCAGCCGCCACGTCATAGAGCGGCTCGATGGCCACGCCGCCCTGCGTGGCCATCGTTTTTTCTACACGTCGCCACACGGCCTCCTCGGCGGGCCACGCCACCACGAAGACGCCGCGGCCGCTGCACGACCACGGCGTCTTGCACATACTGCGGCCATTGGCGGCAAGTACGGCGCGCGCCGCATCGGCCGTCGTGCACCATGCCGAGCGCCCCGCGACGGGCAGAGCGGGCAGCGCGCGGCCGAGGGCGCCGATGATGGCGGGGAGCAGCGCGACGGCCGTCCGGCGCGACGACAGAGGGCGCACCACGTCGCTGATCCATGCCGCGTCGGGCAGCAGGCGGTCGGGGGCACCGAGGCCGGCCAGCACATGGCGCAGCCGCAGGTCGTAGCCCCAGGGCGCGATGCCGTCGATGGCGTCCCAGAAGGCGGCAGGCAGTCGGCGCCCGTCGGTCGGCGCCGTGATGAAGTGGACGCCGGGCGCCAGACGGCGCAGGGCATCGGGAGGAGTTGGGGCGTCGGGCGGCAGGAGTACCCCGTCGCCGGCTGCGGCCCACAGCGCGGGCAGAGCCGATAGGTCGCGCTCCATCAGCCGCGCCGCCCGCGAGGGCTGGCACACATGGGCGGCGGGGACAAGGGCCTCGTCGTGGCCCGCGTTGAACACATGCAGAAGGGACATAGGGCGTAACAATGGCATTTGGTGAGGATGCAAAGGAAAGCATTTCTGCCGAGGTAGGCGGCATGGGGGTGCGCCGAGAACATAACGGCCACATATTTTGCCCCTTTTGGTACTTACTCAGAAAAAATCACTACCTTTGCAGCATAAGTGTAGGCAGACTCTGACGGGCAATGGTCTGAAAGTCTGCCGCCAACTCTCCCCCCTCTCTAAAAACTTCAACTATGCTTTTCTCCAAGGAAACCTATACGGGACGCCGCGCCGGTCTGCGCGAGCGCGTCGGCGACGGCCTTATTCTCATCATGGGCAATAACGACAGTCCGATGAACTATCCCGCCAACACCTACAAGTTCCGTCAGGACAGCACGTTCCTCTACTTCTTCGGCCAGCACCGCAACGGGCTGGTGGGCGTCATCGATGCCGACAGCGGCGACGAGACGCTCTACGGCGACGAGATAGACATCGACGACATCGTATGGTACGGTTCGGTGACCTCCGTGCGCCAGATGGCCGACGAGTGTGGCGTGGCCACCACGGCCCCCATGGCCGCCCTTGCCGACGCCGTGGCTCAGGCCATGAAGAGCGGCCGCACGGTGCACTTCCTGCCGCCCTACCGCCACGACACGATGATCCAGCTGATGGACCTGACGGGCATCCACCCGTCTGAGCAGCGCGCCAAAGCCTCGCTGCCGCTCATCAAGGCGGTGGTGGCCCTGCGCTCGGTCAAGACGGCCGAGGAGATTGCCGAACTGGAGCGCGCCTCGGCCATCGGCTACCGCATGCACACCACGGCGATGGCGCTCTGCCGCCCGGGCGTGACGGAGCGCTATATCGCGGGCCAGCTCGACGGCATCGCGGCCTCGCTGGGCGCCTGCTGCTCGTTCCAGAGCATCGCCTCGATGCACGGCGAGATTCTCCACGGCTACCCCTCCGACCGCCTGCTGGAGGAGGGCCGCCTGTTCCTCTGCGACGCGGGCGCCGAGACGGTGGAGCACTACTGCTCTGACCACACGCGCACCACGCCCATCAGCGGCCACTTCACGCCACGTCAGCGCGACATCTACGACATCGTCGTCGATTGCCACGACCTGGCGCTGACACATGCCCGACCGGGCGTGCGCTGGTGGGATGTCCACTTCGCCGTATGCCGCCTCATGACGGAGCGTCTGAAGGCGCTAGGCCTGATGAAGGGCAATGTGGATGACGCCGTGAGCGCCGGCGCACACGCTCTGTTCCTGCCGCACGGACTGGGCCACATGATGGGCATGGACGTCCACGACATGGAGGGCCTGGGCCAGCAGTACGTGGGCTACGATGAGGAAACGCGACCCTCGAGCCAGTTTGGCACAGCCTCGCTGCGCTTCGCACGCCGCCTCGAAGAGGGCCACGTCGTGACCGACGAGCCGGGCATCTACTTCATCCCCGACCTCATCGACCTCTGGCGCGCCAAGGGCATCAACGCCGACTTCCTCTGCTTCGACGAGATAGAGAAGTATAAGGACTTCGGCGGCATACGCATCGAGGACGACGTGCTCATCACGGCCGACGGCTGCCGCTTCCTGGGCGAAGAGCGCATCCCCTATCACGCCGACGACGTCGAGGCTTTCCTCGCTGCACGCGGCTGATTGCAATCCACAAAAGAATTTAACCTAATAACTATTTACTCCAATGAACAGATTTGCTATCCTCGCTGCTGCCCTCATGGCCATCCCCACCATGGCAACAGCACAAGAGAAAACGGACAAGCCGGCTGAGCCCGTCTTCACCGTGGTGAAAGCCAACCCCGTCACCAGCGTCAAGAACCAGCACCGCAGCGGTACCTGCTGGGCCTACTCCTCGCTGGCCTTCATCGAGAGCGAACTGCTCCGCATGGGCAAGGGCGAGTTTGACCTGGAAGAGTCGTTCCTGGTCTATAACACCTACATGGACCGCGCCGACCGCGCCATCCGCACCCACGGCGACGTAAGCTTCTCGCAGGGCGGCTCGTTCTACGACGTCATCTACTGCATGAAGAACTATGGCCTCGTGCCCCAGGGCACGATGAAGGGCTCGCTCTATGGCGACTCGCTCTACAACTTCAACCAGCTCGACGCCGTCACCAGTGCCTACGTAGGCGCCATCGCCAAGACGACGAACAAGACCATCAACCCCGCATGGCGCAAGGACCTGAGCAATATCTACGCCAACTACTTCGGCGAACTGCCCACCTCCTTCACCTACAAAGGCAAGACCTACACGCCGCAGAGCTTTGTGTCGTACCTGGGCCTCAACCCCGACGACTACATCTCGCTCACCAGCTATACGCACCACCCCTTCTACAGCAAGTTCATCCTCGAGATTCAGGACAACTGGCGCTGGGCCGAAAGCTACAACCTGCCCCTGAACGAGTTTATGGAGGTGATGGAAACGGCTGTACGCAACGGCTACACCTTTGCCTGGGGTGCTGACGTGAGCGAAGAGGGCTTCAACTGGCGCAAGGGCATCGTCACCGTTCCCGCCGCCACCACCGACAAGGACAACAGCGGCAGCGACGCCGCACGCTGGACGGGCTCGAACGACCTGAACAACGTCAAGGCTGCCGACGCCAAGGGCGAAAAGACCATCACGCAGGAAATGCGCCAGCTGGCCTACGACAACTGGGAGACGACCGACGACCACGGTATGCTCATCTACGGTCTGGCCAAAGACCAGGACGGCAAGGAGTACTTCATGATGAAGAACTCGTGGGGCGACTCGGGTCCCTTCCACGGCCACGCCTACATCTCCAAGCCCTACGTGGCCTACAAGACGATGAACATCGTCATCAACAAGAAGGCCCTGCCCAAGAGCATCGCCAAGAAGCTCGGCCTGAACTAATAGGCCCGAAGACCTGTCATTACAGACGCCCTGTCATTACCACAAATGCCGCGACACGATGGTGCCGCGGCATTTGTGGTATATTGGGCTGTATGGGTAAGGGAGTGTATTGGATGCAGTTTGTCCATAGTTACTATGTTTGCAGCGCGTACCACACGGAGACTCCTGAAAAGAACAAAGAGGCACGAAATTGGCAGGGTCTCACGGGGGGCTGTCTGCCCCCCTGCCGACGGCTCCCCCCGAGTGTTTTTCATGGTATTTTTTAAATATCAGAGAAAAAAAATGGTACGTAAATAATTGGATTGTATATTTGAAGTGGAAATACAAAACAACCAATTAAAACGTACCAGTATGCAAAGGAACAAACTTTCTTACAATGGACAAAAGATTTTCATCGGAATTGATGTCCACAAGAATCTGTGGGGCGTAGCGGTAGTCTGCGAAGGCGGCTTTGAGGACTATCATACACAGGAACCTTCTGCAGAGAAACTCTTTGAATTTCTACAGAAGCACTACCCGGATGGCGAGTACCATGCAGTTTACGAGTCCGGTTTCAGCGGTTTCTCAACCTACTATTCGCTGGTGGAATTGGGAATCGATTGCATGGTGATCAATGCGGCCGATGTTCCTACCACACAGTATGAGCATACAATGAAAACGGATCAGATTGATGCCAGGAAACTGGCTCGGTCACTAAAGTCCGGCCTTCTCAGAGGCATCTATATCCACTCAAAGGAAAACATCGATGCACGCTCTGTTGTGCGCATTCGCCGCACAATCCAAAAACAGCTGGGCGGCTGCAAGTCCAGAACGAAGCATCTGCTACATAGCAACGGCGTCACAATTCCCGAGCGTTTCAATAAGTCAGGCTCGTACTGGTCACGGGTGTTTATCAAATGGCTACAGGAGGATGTGCAGCTCTTATCCCCGACACGCGATTCGCTCGACCTATTGTTGGAGCAGGTAAGCGTCATCCGGTCAACATTGCTCAGGGCTAACAGAAAAGTTCGCGAACTGAGCAGAAGTCAGTTGTACAGGACTCGATATGAGCTGCTGACCTCGGTGCCGGGCATTGGTCTGAACACGGCCATGGCTTTGCTGACAGAAGTCGGCGATTTTGGAAGATTTCACAACGAACGCGAATTTGCATCGTTTTTGGGCCTTATACCGACCTGCCACAGCAGTGGCGAGAAGACCTCACACGGAGAAAAGACATTCCGCGGCAATAAGACGATTGGCCCGATGATTGTTGAAGCCGCGTGGGTCAGTATCACACGTGACCGCGGTCTGAACTGCGCCTACAGCAACTATCGACAGAAGATGAAACCGCAGGAGGCTATCATCAGAATTGCCCGCAAACTGGCAAATATCATCTTCGCGGTAATGAAAACAGAAACCCAATATGTACCATATCAATGGATTAATACATAAAGACATACAGACAGTTAGACAACCTCATAAAACGACTCCTCCCGCTAGGCTGATGAGCTACTACAAGGCTTCATCTCTTCCATAGTTTGTTGCGTTTTACCTATTTCTCTGAAGAAGTAAATTGAGGTGCAGTCAATCTGTGTCCTCTCATTAGAAGCTTGTCTAATAGGTCTGTTGTTCAATTGTCTGAGTGAATCCGGCATTCCGTGCCGGAAGGGATATTATATGCCTTCCTCCAATGGCAGCAAAACAAGAAAACAATGAAAAACAGCAGTTAAAGTAAAAAATATCGTCCAATTATTTGGATTGCAACATAGAAGCCCAGAAGGAGTAGGGCAATGCCCACCAGTTGGCCACGCCACCGGAAATGCAGCACCAATAGCGCGGCAATGACGTAGCCGACGGCTATCGCTTGCAGCGTATTGGTGTAAATGTATATAGCATGGAGGTTGAAGCCCAAGAGATTGCCCTGTACTATCATGCCCAAGACGAAGAGGATGATGAAGCGCCGGCATATCTTGCGGTAGGCTACGCTCTTCGGTGCTTCACCGCGCAGGAAGCGGGAGAAGGAAAACGGCATGGAGGTGCCGCTCATAAAGAGGAAGAGCGGCATGACGAGGTCCCAGAACCGGAAACCCTCCCATACCTCGTGGTCGAGATGATAGAGCAGGGCCGTGGCAAAGGGGGCGTCAATGCGCGAGAGCAGACTCCAAAGGACAGGCTGAAGAAAGACAAGGAGGAAGAGGACGAGGCCGCGGAGCGCATCGAGCGAGGATAGGCGTTGTTGGCGATTCATCGTATTGGGGGTGTAATGCTTTTTCAGATGGTCCACTATGCGTGGAATGTTTTCATGCAGATATTAAGGAGGGTGTTGTTGCTGCCATCTCGTTGTGTCATGGACATTTGGGTACAATCCAACCTATGGGCAGGCGTGACAGCAGACGTGTGACGGGTACAGGCATGGCATAGCCCTGTAGGGCGTCGAAGGCAACCGCCTCAAATCCGTTGGGAGGCGTCAGAGGTTGGGCGGTTTGCCACCACAGGGCAGCGCAGTGGAGTTTGCGGTGCGTCAGTTGGTGTACAAAAGGCGTTGCCAGCGTTTGCGGCGTTGCCTCGGGGTTAATGTCGTGCAAGAATTGTAGCGCTTGGCGTTCAGCCTTTTCTGCCGTGTCTTCATCGAAACAGGCCGGCTCAAACAGGCTGGGCCAGATACCGCGGCCGGGGCGACGGCGCAGCCACAGACCGTCGGGCGTGAGGATGAAAAGGTATAGCAGGTGGCGCTCCTCAATATGGACGGCACGCGACTTGAAGGGGAAGGCCTCTGCCCGTCCTTGCCGGTGGGCCAGACAGGTGGCGTGAAGCGGACATGGCTCGCAGTCGGGGCGTCGTGGCCGGCAAACCGTGGCGCCAAAGTCCATAATGGCCTGATTGAAAAGGTCCGGCGCATCGTGGGGCAGCAGGCTTTGGGCTGTATCGCGGATGAGGCGCAGGCCGGAGGCTGTGTCGATAGGGGTGTCGAGAGCGAAGTGGCGCGAGAGCACGCGGCAGACGTTGCCATCGACCACAGCCACTGCTTCGCCGAAGGCAATGGAGGCCACGGCGGCGGCAGTATATGGCCCTACGCCCGGCAGTTTTTGCCACTCCGCAGCGGTGCGCGGCATAGTAGGCATTCCGGCCAGCGCCTTGGCGGCGGCATGTAGGTGTCGGGCGCGGCTGTAGTAGCCCAGTCCCTGCCAGTAGGTCATGACCTCGTCTTCGCCGGCGGCGGCCATGCTCTGTGGGGTGGGGAAGCGCTGGATGAAACGCAGGTAGTAGTCCCATCCCTGCTTGACCTGCGTTTGTTGCAAGATGACCTCTGAGGTCAGAATGTGCCAGGGATTGCGCGTGTGGCGCCATGGCAGGTCGCGGCCATGGCGTTCGTACCAGTGGATAAGGGTTTGGGCAAAGGGCATGGTCGAAAAAAAACTGCATCCGCCATTCTGCCGCTACAAGCGGTGGTAGAAGGTGTGGGTGCAGTATCTTCAAATAATGATGGAGTAGTGGGAGATATTAGTGGAATAAACGTATACGCTGTTCTTCAGACAATTTGCAGATAAGCAGCGTGCCGTTGTGTTCGGCCACGATACAACCGTCTAATCCCTGAACGACAACGCGCTGCAGCGTTTGGGTGTGTACGATGCTGTGGTGCGTCTCGTGGAAGTCGGTTGGCGCGCCCACGGCGGCATTTCCGTAGGCATCGGTGCTAAGTTGGTTACGGAGTGAACCCCATGTACCCAGGTCGCTCCATGGGAAATTGGCAGGACAAACGAAGACCTCTTCCGCCTTTTCCAGGATGGCATAATCGATGGAGATGCTCTCCAGTTTGTCATATACCTGCTTGATGGCAGCCTGTTCTTTGTCCGTGCCGTAGATAGGCATCATCCGCTCGAAGGCTTGCGAGATTTTGGGGCAATAAACGCGGAAGGCGTTGATGATGGTGTTGACATTCCAAATGAAGATGCCCGAGTTCCAAAGGTAGTTGCCCGTCTTGACGAAGGTCTCTGCGCGCTCAGCGTCAGGCTTCTCCGTAAATTCATCGACCCGGAAGATGCCGTGCAGACGCGACGATGAATAGCTCAGGTCAGCCTTGATATAGCCATAGCCCGTTTCGGGGTGAGTGGGCCGTATGCCCAAAGTGACGATGGCGTCCGTTTCGGCCGAAAACTCCATCGCGCCTTCCATACATGCCTGAAAGGCAGGGATGTCTGCGATGATGTGGTCGCTTGGGGCCACGACGATGTTGGCTCTCGGGTTTTCCTTTTTGATACGCCACGAGGCGTAGCAGATGCAGGGCGCCGTGTTGCGACGCTCGGGCTCCGACAGGATATGCGACGGCAGAACCTCGGGCAATTGCTGACGCACCAGGTCGGTATATTCTTCCGACGTGACCACCCATACATTTTCGATGGGTATGATGCCTTCAAAGCGGGCCAGCGTCAACTGGATGAGTGTGCGGCCCGTGCCGAGAATGTCGAGAAACTGTTTTGGGGTTTTCTCGTCGCTGAGAGGCCAAAAGCGGCTGCCTATGCCGCCTGCCATAATGACTAAATGCTGGTTGGTCATAGCGGAGGAATGTAAAGAGGTGGTCAGGATTAATCGGGGTGTTGCGTCAGGGGGGGCTTATTTAGCTTTCATCGTGCCGGTGACATAAATACGTGTCATTGGCGTGGCGGCATTACTGCGTATGGTCACCACCTTTTTGAAGTGGCCCCGGGGTTTGTTTTTTCCATTATAGGTAATGCGGACCTCGCCCGTTTTCCCCGGCATGATTTTGCTTTTTGTATAGTCTGCCACGGTACAGCCGCAGGTCGTCATGGCCTGGTGGATGATGAGCGGTTCGTTGCCCGTATTGGTAAAGGTAAAGACGGCCGTCTGGACATCCTTTTCCATAAATTCGCCAAAGTCGAAGGTTGTCTTCTCAAAGTGTAATTCAGCCTGAGCAGCAGCATATGACAGGCATCCGGCGAAGAAAGCCAAGCATAGAATGAGTTTTTTTGACATATCCTGAATGATTACTGATGGGGTTCTCTATGGTAATACTTGATTTTTGCAAAATTAGGATTATTTCCGTAGATAACCATCTTTCACATAGAAAAACTTTTCGGGTTGCGGGAGATTGCGTAATTTTGTTGCTGATTTAGATGGAAAAGTCAATACCAGTAGCCATGCCGGCACAGGAGTCTAAGGAATCCACTGTCACCGTGCTGGGCATTGACCCCGGCACCAATGTGTTGGGGTATGGCGTGTTGCGCCTTACCGGCCGCCAGGCAGAAATGGTGGCGATGGGCGTGATAGACATGCGTAAATGCCGCGATGTATATACCAAGTTGGGGCGCATCTATGAGCGCGTGGCCGGACTGATAGATGCCTTCGGAGCCCAGGAGCTGGCCATCGAGTCGCCCTTCTTCGGTAAGAATGTGCAGAGTATGCTCAAGCTTGGCCGCGCTCAGGGCGTAGCCATAGCAGCGGCCATTAGTCGCGGGCTACCCATCCATGAGTATGCGCCTATGAAAATCAAACAGTGCATCACGGGCAATGGCTCTGCCACCAAGGAACAGGTGGCGTGGGCGCTAAAACGCATGCTCAGCATTCAAGAGTCGGACACGGTGCCCTTCCTCGACGCCACCGATGCACTGGGTGCGGCCTACTGTCATTTCATCGAAGCTCATGCTCCCGGACTGAACCTTCAGCGTGGTGCATGCTCCGGTTCACGGCGGCATACAATGTCGTGGCGCGACTTTGCCCAAAGGCAAGGCACATTGACAGATAATGACAAAGTGGCCGAACCGCAGGCTAAGCTGCTGAAACTGCTACGCTGAAGGAACGGTGTTTCTTAATCATTAGAACAATTAGACATGTCTTCTCTGATAACCCTCCATAAAGCCCTAAGTCGTATGCCGGAGATGCGGCTCAAGCATCCCGTTAGTATGACGCTGGCCAAAGGCGAATGTGTCGTGGTCACCGGGCGAAACGGCAGCGGAAAATCGTTGCTGGCCCATCTGCTGAGCGGCGGTGCTACGGTGCATCCCGATATGGTCAGCAGGACCGACGGTCTGCGTGTCCGCTTTCAGCACTTTCGCGATGCGTGGGGCGATGCTTCGCCGGCTTATTACCAGCAGCGCTGGAATAAATGGGATGATGAGACCACCTTTCCGCTGGTGGATGATTGTCTGGCCCGCGTGGCCTCCGGTGTTGGACATGAGGAGTTGATCCGCATGTTGCGTCTGGATAGCCTTCGGGGAAAGACGCTGAACCTGCTGTCGAGCGGTGAACTGCGGCGGATGCAATTGTTTCGCGTACTCGCCGATACACCACACATCCTTATTATTGACAATCCCTATATCGGCCTTGATGCAGAGGCGCGTGAGGCCCTTACCCAACTCATGGGCCAACTGGCTCTGCACACGACGTTGGTGCTCCTCATCGCCCGTGAGGACGAGATTCCGACATGCGCCACGCGCATAATAGAAATGGAAGATGGCGCTATCAAGTGCGACATACCGGCGGCAGCATGGCAGGCAACACCTTTGGAGCAGGGAGCACCACGCGCAAATGCTTCCTTGTGTAAAAAGCCCGAGATGGACCATCATGCCCGTAACGTCTCCCAAGAGGTTGTAGATATGGAGCATCTCACCCTTACCTACGACGGGCATACGCTGCTCAACGACCTTTGTTGGCGCGTAGGGCAGGGCGAACATTGGGCCTTGCTCGGAAGGAACGGGTCGGGGAAATCGACCATATTGTCGCTAATCTGTGCCGACAATCCGCAGGCATATGCCATGCCCCTGCGCCTGTTTGGGAAAAAACGTGGCGGCGGCGAAAGTATATGGGATATTAAGCGGCGTATAGGTTATGTGTCGCCCGAACTCTATAATACCTACAGGAAGAATCTACATTCCATCGACATTGTGGCCAGTGGTCTGCATGATACGGTGGGCTTGTATCGCAAGGCTACGGACGAAGAGCGTACAAGGTGCTTGGCGTGGATGGAACGTTTTGGCGTGGAAGACCTGTGTCAGAAAAACTATCTGACCCTCTCGTCCGGCCAGCAACGTCTAATGCTGCTTGTCCGCGCCTTTGTCAAGCATCCCGACTTGCTTATTCTGGATGAGCCCTTTCATGGCTTGGACAATCATGCCCGATGGAAGGCACGCCGCATCATAGACGAGTACATGTATGCTTCAGACAAGCGGACCCTCATTATGGTTACGCATTATCCGGAAGAACTGCCCACATGTATCAATCGCATTAAGCGCTTGTAAACCGTGGATTGCGATAGGCTCTCTAAAGATACTATCCTTTGAATAAAGTAAGAAATGAACAAGGCTTTTATCATAGCGCTCCTTTCTTTGGCTTGTGCCACCAGGGCTCAGGCGCAGGAAGTGTATAATATGGTGCTCGAGAATGCGACCAAGGTGGTCAACTCGCCCAGTACTAATTTTACACAAACACGCATCGCGCAGTTTAAGCGGACGACGTTACTCTATATCAAGAGTAAAGCCTTTGAAACCATGCCCAAGGTAACCACCCAGTTTCTCGATACGCAGGCTTACTGGCTGTCTGAATTTCTCACACTGTTCTTCGACCAGATTGTCAAGGACAAAAAAAACCGAGACGACCAGGAGCGTAAGGCTCGCATCCTTATGTTTATGGAAGCATCTCTGCTCAATCCGCTCTTTCACGACAAGGACGAGGAGACGACGCTCTCTTATATCAAGGAAGGTAGCGAAATTACACCGTTCTCGCTGGACACCAACTGGGAACTGGCCTATCAATATGCAAAAGAACATCTGAAATAAAGGTGTGGGTAGCCCACCCTCAAAATGTGATTATAGATGCGAAAAGTTAATACCTCCGTTCTGTTGTTGCTGTTCATGTTGACAGCATCTTTGGCGGATGCCCAGTCGCAACGTAAGGGCGTCCAGCGCAAAGGCGAAGACAAAACTGAGCAGGTCTATAAGGCTTATCTCGACTCTCTCGTGGCGCTGAAGCAGCGTTACGAAAACTGGACCTACACGGGCGATGACGTCCTGACCAACCCCTATTACTATAGTCTGTTCGCTTCGCCAACTTTCTATGCTGCGTCAGTACATCGGGTCCTGCCGCCACTGGAGAACAACTATCGTCCGCGTGGAGCAGTAGATACTACGCTGGTGTATGTCAGCGATGCCCTCAATTACGTCTATACCCATGCACCATGGCTCATCGTCCATAATGAAACAGACATCGAGGCTGTGCCGGATATACGCGAAAAGAAACCCACGCACATCAAGCCCGACATAAGCATGACGCGTAAAACGGGAAATACCGTGCCGGAGCAGGATGAAGACAACCTCTTCGATGCCAGTGCCATCGTGGTGAGACGCCCAAACTTCTGGACGTTCAAGACCACCATCGACCTGAAAATAAAGCAAAACTATACGTCGGAAAACTGGTATCGCGGCGGCGAGAGCAACAACTCGTGGCTGGCACAGGTCAACTTCAAGGCCGACTACAACAACAAGCAGAAGATCACCTGGAGTAACCTGCTTGAGACAAAACTTGGGTTCCACTCGCTCAAGAACGATCAGTACCACGACTTCATTGCCGACGCAGACGTCATCCGTTTTACTTCCAAACTGGGTTTGAAGGCCACGAAACACTGGTACTATACCGTGTCGTGGCAAAGCTGGACGCAGTTTACCCGCGGCTTCAGGAGCAACAATGACCATGTCTATTCCGACTTCATGTCGCCCTTCGAGACCAACCTCTCCATCGGTATGGAGTATAAGCAGAACGTCACGGGCTTCAATCTGACAGCGGCTATACAGCCCTTCGGTTACAACATGAAGTATGTGGACCGTAAGGGACTGGCTTCGGCCAACGGCATTGACGCGGGCAAGCACTCGAAGAGCACCTACGGTTCGAACATCACCATGCGCCACGAGTGGAACATCGCCAAGAACATATTTTGGAAGAGCCGTCTGTACTACTTCACCAACTATGAGCGGGTGCTTGTGGAGTGGGAGCACACGTTCAAGTTCTCCATCAACAAGTACCTCTCCACCGACCTCTCGCTCTATCCTCGCTTTGACGACAGCGTCAAGCATGAGCCCGGTGATTGCCTGCTGCAGATGCAGGAAATGCTCACGTTCGGCCTGTCGCTGACGCTTTAGCCCATCGTACAGTCTGAACATCCGCCTTGTATTTCTAAAGCACGTGGAGGCTGTTCCGGCAATATAGACATTCTGTTCTTTCTCATGAAAATCTTTACCACATACAACAATTACCCCTGTGCCTCCTCGCTCTTTCCTTCCAAGGGAGAGCGAGAGCCCGTGGTGGCGTGTCTTCCCGATACGGCCCTGCTCAAGGACAACAAGCCCTTCTTTATCCCCGATTGGGCCGAACCCTGCATGGCTTATGCGTCGCTGGTGGTTCATGTCAGCCGGCTGGGGCGCTGTATATCGCCGCGCTTTGCCTATCGCTATTATGATGCGGTCACCGTTGGCCTGTCGTTTGTGGCCACACCGCTGCTCGAAACGGCTGTCGCTTCGGCAAGTCCGTGGTCGGCAGCCGTCGGTTTCGATGGTGCCGCCGTCATCGGCAGTTTTGTGCCGCTGGATGAACAGACAAGGTTGGACAGTGCCACCTTTCGGGTGACATGCGATGGGGAAAGCATCATGACCTCATGCCGGCAGCAAACGCCACGATGGACAGTGGACGATATTATAGCCCATGTGAGTACGTGGTCAATGCTCCGACGAGGCGACCTGATATATCTTGGCTATCCCGCTCAGCCGCTTAAACTGACGCCCGAAACACACCTCAATGCTTACCTCAATGAAACACTGGTATTCTCTATGAATATCAAGTAGATTCATTACATGGATAAACTCACTCAACTCCCTCTCGACATGCGCTGCTTATCCCATATCCGTCCTACACGTTTCTGCCTGCTCCTTATTTGGACTACATGCAATCTTGCGCTCAACGCGCAGCAAAGCGATACGGTGTTTACCAATTTGGAAGTGGACCAATACCCGGTATCCGAAGCCGGACTTCCGCAGTTTGCTTGCCAGTATGAGGTGGATGCCCGGACGTGGCCCGTTATGGCCGATAGCGTGCGTATCATCTATCCTGTATTTAAGGCACTGTCGGCAGAAGAGACGGCTGTTATTACGGCTTGCGGCTATCATGTGGCGCATGACATACGGCCTGTAGTAACCTATGGTGTAAGTCGCGGCCAGGGCTTGGCCGACATCGTCTTCTGTCCGATTGTAAAGCGGAAGGATAAGTTCTACCGCCTGGTATCGTGCAAGATATTTATGCCGAACTGCGCCTATCGTTCAGTGTCCTCATCGTCAAGTTTGAAACGCTTGGGGTTGAAAGCCACGGCGATGTCTGACGAACGTTGGGCCGCACACTCCGTGCTGAGTTCGGGCCATTGGGTGAAGATTCGCGTGACGAACGAAGGTGTCTATGAACTGACAGAAAATCAGTTGCACAAGATGGGCTTTGCCGACATCAGTCGTGTGAAGGTGTTTGGGTATGGCGGACGCCCCTTGCCCGAAGATTGGACCTTCAATACGGCCAATGCCGTGCCCGACGACCTCTGCGAGATACCGCTCTATCAGAAAAGCAGTTCGCTGCTCTTCTTTGCCGAAGGTTTGGTGCGATGGCAGTGGAACGCCTCTATCAGCCAATGGACGCACGAAGCGAATCCCTATAGCCGCTATAGTTATTATTTTGTTACCGAGGGCGACGCCCCCAAGCGTATGTCGACGCTGGCCGCCACCGCGGCTGGCGATGTGGTGAGCACCGTCAATCATCATGCTCTGTTTGAGCGTGATCAGGCAGCCCTTTATGAAGGAGGCAGAGAACTTTATGACCCCACAGACCTCAGCCTCTCGTCGCAACAGATATCCCTGGCTGCCCCCGACATCGTCGAGGGCTCTACGGCCCGCGTGTATATCAGCGTGGGTGGGGTAGGGCAAAAGGCGGCTGTGCCCATACAGCTCACCCTCGCAGGTGAAACGCTTGGTTCATTCAACCTCTCCTCGACCGTTAGCAACGAGAGCGGTGCGGAAACGCGCCGCACCTTCACCACCGACAAGGCTGCCGCCAAAAATACTTTCAATCTGTCGGCACAGACCGTCACCGAGACGCGTCTGAACGCCCTGCGCCTGACCTATGAGCGGCGTTTGAATGCCGCGTCCGGGGCGTTCGCATTCAGTCCGCAGCAAAGCGGTCCGCTTACGCTAAGCATTCAGGGTGCTACTTCTTCCACACAGGTGTGGCGTTTACAGGATGCCCTCCACGACGCTGCTATCCTTCCGGCTACCAACGAAGGTGGCTATCAGGCATCGTGTCCTGACGGCACCTTGCGTTATGCCATCGTGGATGTGAACCGAAACTATCCCTCGCCGCAGGTGGTTGGAAGCGTTGCAAACCAGGACCTCCATGCCACCACGCAGGCGGATATGATCATCGTGGTGCCTCCTTCGGGAATATATGCCGAACAGGCCGAACGCTTGGCGCAAGCCCACCGTCAGCATCAGGGATTGAATGTGGTTGTCGTCAATGCCGGTCAGATATATAATGAGTATTCCTCCGGTGCACCCGATGCCACAGCCATCCGCCGCTACCTCAAGATGCTTTACGACCGGGCTGAAAGTCAGGACGCGATGCCTCGTTACCTTCTTCTTTTCGGCGCCTGCGCATGGGACAACCGTATGCTTTCTGACGGCTGGAGTGGCATGATAGTGGAAAACTATCTGCCCGCCTTCGAGGTGAGCCATGGCGCACGAGAGGTTAGCAATACCAATATCGCCATAGGCCCCATAAGCAGTTATGTCACCGACGACTATTATACCTGGCTGGATGATAGCGAGGGTACGGCTTATACGCGAAACAAACCTGATGTGGCCGTTGGGCGCATACCCTGTACGGATGAAAGGACGGCCGCCGTCGTCGTGGACAAACTGATAGCCTACATGCAGAACAAGCAGGCCGGTGCATGGCAGAGCCGTATCTTCGTTCTGGGCGATGACCTCAACAACGCCCTCCACATGCGCGCTGCTGAGCGAGTGGCCACCGCCCTCTCCACGGCTACGAACGACCGCCTTCGACTGCGCAAGGTCTATTGGGACGTCTATCCCCGTACCTATACGGCAACGGGCTATGCCTATCCGCAAGCCACGGCACTGCTGCAGACGCAGATGCAACAGGGCGCTTTGCTCTTCAACTATATCGGGCATGGCAGTCCCGAGCAGATTTCCCATTCGCGGGTGCTGGTGTGTGACGACTTTACCAAGTCCTCCTCCGGACATTTCCCGTTGTGGGTAATGGCTTCATGTGAAATCAGTCCCTACGACACACCGGGCGACGACATTGGCCGGTTGGCTTTGGCCAATCCCACCGGCGGAGCCATCGGCGTGGTCTGCGCATCGCGCTCGGTCTATGCCGACTATAATGAGCAGTTGAACACGGCCCTGTGCAAACAGTTGTTCCCAACGAGCAATGGCACGGCCCAAAACAGCATCGGCGAGGCCCTGCGTCTGGCCAAAAACGCCGTGGTCAATGACGGTACGGACGTGAGCATCAACAAACTGAAGTACATCCTCCTCGGCGATCCGGCCCTCCTCCTTGCTGCGCCCTCCCGTCAAATGTTTATCGACAGCATTAACGGTCAACCCTTGCGCACCGGCCAGGTTGTTCCTTTGGCCGCCGGCTCGGTGGTCACCCTTGGTGGCTATGTATCCGGCGGTTCGGGTATGGCCGACCCTGCTTTTCAGGGCACCGTCACCCTTTCTCTGGCCGACAGGATGGAGACCATTACCTGCCTGAACAATTCGGGTGGAGACAATGTCATGACCTTCAAAGACCGCACGACAACCCTTTTCGAGACGACCGACTCTGTGCGCAACGGCCGCTTCACGGTGCTGGCGCGCATTCCCCGTGACATCAGTTATTCCGACGACCGTGCGCTCATTTCGCTCTATGCCCTCTCGGCAGACACCCTAAATACTGCGGCAGGCAAATGCGAGCAGATTTGCCTCAATGGCTCTGTTGCCTCAGAAGAGCCCGATACGTTGGCGCCGAAAGTCATGCTCTATCTAGACAATCCCGACTTCCCATCGGGAGGTATCACCGGCCCTTCGCCATTGTTTGTGGCAGAAGTGTCGGACGACAACGGTATCGCTATGGCATCGCTCAGTGCAGGACGCGGCATGGAACTGGTGCTCGATGGCGACACGGGCAATCCCATGGACATGGGCAACTATTTCGCCTACGACTTCGGCTCGTACATGAGTGGTCGCGTCACATATCCTTTGTCCAATCTGTTGCCGGGAGAGCACAGCCTGAGGTTCCGCGTGAGCGATACAGACGGCAATGTTACCACAGAGACGCTGGCCTTCCATGTGTCGGAAACTTTGCCCGCCGACTTTTCTGTCTCTGTCACAGAAAATCCGGCACATACCTCCACGTCCCTCGTTGCCATAGGTGTAGCCGGCACAGCCGACAGCCCATCTACGCTGACCTTTGAGGTTTATGACCTTTATGGCCACTGCATTTGGCAACACAGCCGGACGGTCACGACGTCGCACCACGTAGTCAACTGGCCACTCACCACAACGGCCGGTGGCGTCGCCCCCTCGGGTATTTACCTGTACCGTGCAGTTTGCGACGGACCGGCAGGCCGACAGACCACCGAGACGCAAAAAATCATCGTCGTGCGCCATTGATATGGCGGCGCATCGTGTCCCTTGCCTCAGTCCAAAGCCACTGCCGTGGCCTTGACCTGTGGAAAAATGACGCCCTCGATACAATATATTTGAAAGATACACGTTATACAAAAGAAATGCGTGCCGGTTTTCACCTCAACGCTAAAACGGCGGCAGACCTCCGGCGGTCATCGTTATCCATGCCATGTCTGCCATAATCAAAAGACCTAATCACTACATGAAATCGTTACGAATGCTGACGTTCGCGTGCTCCCTTATAGCTGCTGTAAGCCAAGGATATGCACAGGACGACCTGAAAGACAGATTTAACCCCATTTTGACGGCCGTGACCTCACAGACCATTGCGGCCGATGCCCGTGCCGCCAGTATGGGCGACCTTGGCGCGGCTACGGAACCGGATGTCAACTCGCAGAGTTGGAACCCTGCGAAATATCCCTTTACCATCAGTAGAGCAGGACTGGCCCTCAACTACACCCCTTGGTTGCGCGAACTGGTCAACGACATCGCCCTGCTCAATGCCGTTGGCTACGTTAGGCTGGGCGACTATCAGGCCATCAGTTCATCTATCCGCTATTTCTCCCTCGGCGACTTCACCGCCGGCGACATGACCGTGCGCCCCTATGAGTTCTCTGTCGATGTGGCCTACTCGCGTATGCTCAGCGAAACCTTCTCTGCAGCGGTAGCTCTGCGCTACATGTATTCGGACCTGTCCGGCCATTCGGACGACAATGCTACGCCCGGTTCGGCCTTCGCCGCAGATATTGCCTGCTACTACAACAACTACGTCATGATGGGCAGTCGCGAGTGTCTCTTGGCCTTAGGTCTGAACATTAGCAACATCGGTAGCAAAATCAATTTTGGTGGCGACTATAGCTATTTCATTCCGACCAACCTCCGCTTGGGTCTCAGTTATACCATGCCGATCAACGAGTATAACCGCTTCTCCATCAGCGCCGACGCCAACAAACTGCTCGTGCCCTCTATGCCCCTGCAGGGTGAGGACGAAGACAACGAAGCCTATGAGCAGCGTATCCGCGACGAGTATTACGACATGTCGTCCATCTCGGGCATCTTCAAAAGTTTTGGCGACTCCGAACGCGGTTTTAAAGGCGAACTGGAGGAAATCCAGTGGAGCATAGGTGCGGAATATACCTATAATGACAAGTTCAGTCTGCGCGCCGGCTACCATCATGAAAGTGAGATGCAGGGCAACCGCAAGTACTACACCGTAGGTGCCGGACTCCGCATGAACGTGCTCAGCGTCGATGCCGGCTATGTCATCGCCACCACGCCCAGCAACCCCCTCGACGCCACGCTCCGCGTGTCCCTCTCGTTCGATATGGACGGACTGAAGAGCCTGTTCAAGTAACCCTTTCCTTCCCCCACCGCAGGCTTGCCATCAACGCGCATGCCTCCATGGTCAAACCTTTTAGCATAAGATATACGATGAGTAAGATAAGAGTAGGTATGGGCTTTGACGTGCATGCCCTGGTGGCCGATCGCCCGCTGTGGTTGGGCGGCATACGTCTGGAGCACACCCATGGCCTCAAGGGACACAGCGACGCCGACGTCCTTATTCATGCCATCTGCGACGCCCTGCTCGGCGCCGCCGCCATGCGCGACATAGGCTACCACTTCCCCGACACCTCCGACCAGTTTGAAGGCATTGACAGTAAAATTCTTTTGCGCCGCACCATCGAACTGATTGCCGCCAAAGGCTGGCGCGTGGGCAATGTAGATGCCACCGTATGTGCAGAAGCCCCCAAACTGCAAAAGCATATCCCCCAAATGGTCGCCACCCTGGCCCCCATCCTCGGCGTGGACGAGGACGACGTCAGCATAAAGGCCACCACCACCGAGCGGCTGGGCTTTACCGGCCGCAAAGAGGGCATTGCCGCCTATGCCGTCGTACTCATAGAGAAGTAAGTACAACGACAGCAGGGGGCTCGACCTACGGCCCCTTCGACCTATAGCGGAGCTTATCGTTCGTTGCACACGCTACCCATAACGTGAGTTTTACTCCCGAAAACGTGAAGTCCCTCCGCCATACAACCGGAAGCGCAAAGGCACTGCGCCAATCCAAATCGCGCATTCGTCATCACAGTTTGGGCGACAGAATTTTCTGTTTGGGCGACAGAAAATCCTGTCGCCCAAACTCTATCCGTCCAAACGCCCCCTCTTCACCCCGCCCGTGAGGGCGTTTTCCGCCCGTCAAGCGCAGAATTTTTAATAGATTTAACCAAAGCGCAGTGCTTGTATTAAGTTATTGTACAAACCTGACAAAATAAGCCGCCCCATGCTTGCGTTTTTTCCGTCCTCGGGAATAGTTGCCGGCTTTCGCGCCCCCTCTCGAGGTTAACGAGTGTTAACGACTGCATTGCACACATGTAACCGCGGTCTGTCGTTTTCCTTATTCCAACCTTAAGCCATCTCTGCCAACGAAAGGTAGGAATCTCCAAAAAGCCGTGTCTTAGGATAAGAAAAATAAGGTTAACTATTGCGAGGGTGGGATAATTTTCATAATTTTGTCCGCAACGAAAGTTTAGAATCACAAAATATTAATTTACTATGGAAGACCACAAAAGAGTCTACACTTTTGGCGCTGGCAAGGCAGAAGGCCGTGCCGACATGCGCAATGAGTTGGGTGGTAAGGGTGCTAACCTTGCCGAAATGAACCTGATTGGCGTACCTGTGCCTCCCGGTTTCACGATTACTACTGACACCTGCAACGACTACTATAAAATAGGAAAGGAAGAAGTTGTAGCCCTTCTTAAGAGTGAGGTGGAAAAAGCCCTTCACGGCGTTGAGGTGTTGATGGACTCCAAGTTTGGTGACGTGGCTAACCCTCTGCTTCTCTCTGTTCGTTCGGGTGCACGTGCATCGATGCCCGGTATGATGGATACCATCCTCAACCTGGGTCTCAACGACGAGGTTGTTGAAGGTCTGGCAGCCAAGACGGGTAACCCCCGTTTTGCCTACGATGCCTACCGTCGCTTCGTACAGATGTACGGCGACGTGGTGCTTGGCATGAAGCCCGTCAACAAGGAAGACGTCGATCCCTTCGAGGAAATCATCGACGCTGTGAAGAAAGAAAAGGGTGTGAAGCTCGACAACGAATTGGACGTTGACGACCTGAAGACCCTCGTAGCTCGTTTCAAGGCTGCCATTCAGGAACGTACCGGCAAGGCATTCCCCACCAACCCGATGGAACAGCTTTGGGGCGCCATCTGCGCCGTGTTCGATTCGTGGATGAACGAGCGCGCCATCCTCTACCGTAAGATGGAAGGCATCCCCGCAGAGTGGGGTACCGCCGTTACCGTCATGGCCATGGTCTTCGGTAACATGGGTAACACTTCTGCTACCGGTGTATGCTTCAGCCGTGATGCTGCTACCGGCGAAGATATTTTCAACGGCGAATGGCTCGTCAACGCTCAGGGCGAAGACGTGGTGGCCGGTATCCGCACGCCGCAGCAGATTACCCTCGAGGGTAGCCGCCGCTGGGCCGAACTTCAGGGCATCAGTGAGGAAGTGCGCAGCTCGCAGTATCCTTCGATGGAAGAGGCCATGCCCGAAATCTACAAGCAGCTCGACGCCATCCAGACCAAACTGGAAGAGCACTACCACGACATGCAGGATATGGAGTTCACCGTTCAGGAAGGAAAACTCTGGTTCCTCCAGACGCGTAACGGTAAGCGCACCGGTGCCGCCATGGTCAAGATTGCTATGGATCTGCTCCGTCAGGGCATGATTGACGAGAAGACGGCTATCAACCGCTGCGAGCCCGCCAAACTCGACGAACTGCTCCACCCCGTATTCAGCAAGGATTCGCTGGCCAAGGCCGTCGAACTGACGCGCGGTCTGCCCGCCAGCCCGGGTGCTGCCTGCGGTCAGATTGTATTCTTCGCCGACGATGCTGCCAAATGGCATGCTGACGGCCACAAGGTGGTCATGGTACGTATCGAGACCAGCCCCGAAGACCTCGCTGGTATGGCCGTTGCCGAAGGTATCCTGACGGCACGCGGCGGTATGACCAGCCACGCTGCAGTTGTAGCCCGCGGTATGGGTAAGTGTTGCGTCAGCGGTGCCGGTGCCATCAACGTGGACTACAAGTCGAAGACCGTCGAAATCGATGGCGTAGTGCTCAAGGAGGGCGACTACATCTCGCTGAACGGTACGAACGGTCGTGTATATAAGGGCGAAATCAAGACGCAGGCTGCCGAAATCTCCGGCGACTTCGCCGCTCTGATGGACCTCTGCGCCAAATATTCCCGCCTCCAGGTACGCACCAATGCCGATACGCCCCACGATGCTGAGGTAGCCCGCAAGTTCGGCGCCGTAGGTATCGGTCTGTGCCGCACCGAGCACATGTTCTTCGACAAGGAGAAGATTGTCGCCATGCGAGAGATGATTCTGGCCGAAGACGTAGAAGGCCGCCGCAAGGCTCTCGCCAAGCTCCTTCCCTACCAGAAGGAAGACTTCAAGGGCATCTTCCGCGCTATGGACGGTTACCCCGTAAACGTACGTCTGCTCGATCCTCCTCTCCACGAGTTCGTACCCCACGATGCCAAGGGTCAGGAAGAGATGGCCAAGGCTATGGGCGTTACCGTTGAGTACATCCGCCAGCGCGTAGAGAGCCTCTGCGAGCACAACCCAATGCTCGGTCACCGCGGTTGCCGTCTTGGTAACACCTATCCCTGCATCACGCAGATGCAGACCCGTGCCATTCTTGGTGCCTGCATTGATCTGAAGCGCGAAGGCCTCGACCCGCATCCCGAGATTATGGTGCCTCTGACCGGTATTCTCTACGAGTTCGAAGCTCAGGAAGACGTTATCCGTGCTGAAGCCAAGGCTCTCTTCGAAGAGGAAGGTATCGAGATTCCCTTCAAGGTAGGTACGATGATTGAGAGTCCTCGTGCAGCCCTGACGGCCGACCGCATTGCCACCCACGCCGAATATTTCAGCTTCGGTACGAACGACCTTACGCAGATGACCTTCGGCTACTCGCGTGACGACATCGCCAGCTTCCTCCCCGTATATCTCGAGAAGAAGATTCTGAAGGTTGACCCCTTCCAGGTTCTCGACCAGAACGGCGTAGGTCAGCTCATCAACATGGCCGTAGAAAAGGGCCGCAGCGTACGTCCCGACCTGAAGTGCGGTATCTGCGGTGAGCACGGCGGCGAACCTTCGTCTGTGAAGTTCTGCCACAAGGCCGGCCTCAACTATGTCAGCTGCTCGCCTTTCCGCGTGCCCATCGCACGTCTTGCAGCCGCCCAGGCAGCAGTCGAAGAGTAATTAACTAAAATTCTAAGATTATGGCAAGAGAAATTAAAGCAGGTAGCTGGTTGTTCCGCATTAGTGACAACCAAAAGGAATTACAAAGAGCTGCACTAGGAAGTTCAAGTTACAGTAGATGCTGGTCGGCACCAGGTGGTGAACGTATCCTCGATATCATGGCAAATGGTGAAGATGTTGCCATTAGCACTGACCGTCATGACTATATTCGTCGCAAGAGCGGAGGTGTTTTTCTAAAGTAACCTAACCATAGTTCCCCGTCTGCTGTTATGGGCAGATTGGGGAACTATTGACTAAAACATTGCCGCTCTCTTCAAAGAAGAAGGCATCGAAATCCCCTTCAAGGTGGGTACGATGATTGAAATTCCGCGTGCAGCTCTCACGGCCGACAAGATAGCTTCTCGTGCAGAGTACTTCTCTTTCGGTACGAACGACCTCACTCAGATGACCTTCGGTTACTCTCGCGACGACATCGCCAGCTTCTTGCCCGTTTACCTCGACAAGAAAATTTTGAAGGTAGACCCCTGCCAGGTGCTCGACCAGAACGGCGTGGGCCAGTTGGTAGAAATGGCTGTCAACAAGGGCCGCACCGTACGTCCCGAACTGAAGTGCGGTATTTGTGCCGAGCATGGTGGCGAACCCTCCAGCGTGAAGTTCTGCCACAAGGTTGGCCTCAACGACGTCAGCTGCTCACCCTTCCGTGTGCCCATCGCCCGCCTTGCAGCCGCGCAGGCAGCAGTAGAGGAGTAATTTATATATTCCATTAATAAATAAGAGGCAAGCATCCGCAAAGGGTGCTTGCCTCTGTTTTGTTTGCGAGTTTGACAAGTAAACACGGGGGAAAAACCTTGTCACGCTGTCACGCTATGCTGCCCGACGCTTGGATCACATTTTTAATAATGTATGAACTCATAATAAATTATTGCTGTCCGGTAAAACTTTTTCAAACAAAACAAATTAGGGCTGACACTTCTCACGAGGTATCAGCCCTTTTGGTTATCTTTGTTTTTGCTAAATTAAAACATAACCATGAGCAAAGATAGTCATTTTACCGGACAGCCGGTCTATAGTCAAGTGTTAAAGTTA